>CAYSRI010000092.1:0-6090 GCA_964433405.1 uncultured archaeon
ATTGCGAGGATTTCAACAAAGCTCAAATTTCTGATCTTTCTGAATGCCACAGGACTAGAGGTCATTGCAATAGCGAAAGGTAAGAATTCGTCAAGTAGCAGAAGATTGAAAAAGTAATATAAAGTCTTGTCGTGAGGGGAGCTTACACTCTGGGAAAACCAGTATGGCAGCGAGCGTTCAATGAATCTCTCAACCCAGTCCCCGCTGAACATTACACCAAGCCAATTTTCACAGTGGATCGCATATGCAAAGGCTGAGGAATACAGAAAAGAACTGAAAAGTACAAAAAGAGCTCCTGAAGGGACGAGAGCTCTAAGATTGATCCTAAAATCTCTTCTTAGTATCATATCCAGGATCACGGAAAGGAAAAAGATTGCAAAGTACTCCACCCAGTTCTCTTTTGCCGTAAAGATTATCACAAGAAAGAGAGAAGTGGCTAATGCATAGAGAACTTTCTTTGATTCTCTGTATCGCAAGTAAAGGTAAATCGCTGCAACAAAGCACGAAATCCCAATAACATCGTCCCTTGCATAGCGAGAATAATATAGAACGGATGGTGAAATTAAGAGAAATATTGCGAAAATATAAGCGCCCTTTCCAAGCCACCTTTCAAATTTAAAAGCGAAAAAAATACCTAAAATGCTAAAAAGCGCTACAGGGAGTCTTGCTGAGAAGTCGCTGTCGCCAAAGACCAAAAATGAGAGGGAAATTGCAAAGTACAAGAATGGGCCGTGAAACGCGGGATCGTATTTGTAAGCCGGAGACTCTATGACTTGCCTGTAAGCGAACCAGGCATGTACACTCTCATCGTGATCTGGCGGCCTGAGATCGAGAAAAGCCAACCGAGATATGAGTGCAACCACGATTAACGCTAGCAGTATCCTTTTCACGGATACATTCTCAGCAGAGGTTTTAAAAAAGTTTTTAACTTACTGTTGCTACTAAGTCCCCTTCCGAAAGAGGCTGAAAGGGATACAGCATGGAAGATGGACAGGATTAAAACTTTATATAGTTCCAATGAAAAAAGTGGGAGAGATGCTGGTTGGATACAAATTCCGCATTTATCCTCAATGAAAAACTGCTACCAAAAAAATGATAGAGCTGTTGGAGTAGATTTATCACTTGTATTCCGATTGCTTAGCATATACTTGGTCCAAATTCCTCTCACTCTCGCCTTTCAAGGCTGAAAGAGTTGGAAGGCGAATAATGAGAGTTGGGCACAAAACTGTGCCTATGTTGAAAATACTGGATGTTGGGGGCTGCGATCGTTTCGAAAGGCCCTTGAAGGGGAGTGCCCTTAACTCTCGTAATTCCTTATCGGAAGATAATCGAAGGACAAGTTCTCTCGATGAAACGAGAAGCCCCCTGCATAAGCGAGGGGTAGTTCACAGATAACAGAAATGTTGTTGAAAGTGATAAAGAGAAGGCTTTTTCTTTTTGAAAATTGTTCCATACTGCATAAAATTGCCCAAAAATTCTCATGAAGCTTTGAAATTATAGGAACGCGTCAGATGGCGAAAGATTTATAACTTCAGAATGCATGATAATGATCGTAGTTTATAAGTCGATGGAAAAATAGTTGACATAATTAATAAGGGGGTGGTGAAATGGCAGTTGTTTTTCCGTCGAAAGAGTGGATGGATGAACTTTTGAAGAAAGTAAACAGCGACGAACAGTACAAGAAGGTTGCTGCAAACTGGGAAGGAGATTTTTTGTGCACAGTTTCTCTTGACAACGAAGCCCTCAAGGATTTCCAAAATCCTGAAAAGTTGGCTGGATTTATTTCCATGCTTGCAACGATACCAAAAGAGAAATGGGCTAGTTTTAAGGGAAGGGCGGAAGAGAGGCTACTCACCAAACTAGGAATCGAGCTTGATCCGAATAAGGTCGACTTATCTAAGCTCAACGTAAATGAACTGGCCAATAAGATGGCCCAAATTAAGTTAGAAGAAGTTCAGGGAGCTTCAATTAACCTCTGGATGGACTTCTGGCATGGTCAGCTAAGAAACTTGGAGGTTGCTGTGCCTGGTGAAAAAGGAAATGCGAGATTTAAGCTTATCGGACCATATTCGGTTTACAAACAGCTTGTAGGAGGAAAAGCTGATGCAATAACGCTTATTGTAGGAGGAAAGCTAAAGCTTCAGGGTGATATGGGCTACATGATGCGAAACATGGCTGCTGTAAGGAGATTCACGGAACTAATGGCATCTATTCCTATAAAATAATTTTTTGGTGATTTAATGAATTTTTTAGATTTAGAGGAGCTTTCAGAGGAGGAAAAATTGTTAAAAAATGAAGTGCATAGATTTGCTGAGGAGGTCGTCAGGCCAGCATCCATAGAATTAGATAGGATGTCTGCAGAAGACAGAATAAAACCTGGATCTCCGTTTTTCAAGGTAATGAAGCAAATGAAAAAGCTTGGCTACCACAAAATCATGGTTTCTCCCCAAAAAGGCGGAATTGCGATGACTCCGCTGCAACGATGTATAATTTTTGAAGAACTTGGATGGGGGAGCCTCGGCTTTGCAACTGCTCTAGGAGTTGACATGATCCCATTCACGGCTGCAGCGCTTTTTGGAGGCGATCAAGCCTATCAGGACCTGGTTGTACCCTGGCTTGAGAGGGATGACTACCATGGCTGCTGGGGGGTTACTGAGCCCGAGCATGGCAGTGACTACCTGATAGCAATAAGGGAGGAAAAGGATGCAGTTGAAAGGATGGGCAGAGGGAACGTTGTTGCAGAAAAAGATGGGGACGAATGGGTTATAAGCGGGCAGAAATCTGCATGGGTTTCTTCTGCTCCAGTAGCAACACACTGTGGACTGCATGTTCAGGTAAAGGGGGAGAAAAGTATTGTGAACGGCTTATTCTGCATTGTACCGCTGAACTCAAAAGGAGTCAGAAAGGGTAAGCCTGCTGAAATGCTTGGAATGAGAGACGATCCCCAAGGAGAGATTTTCTTTGACTGCGTCAGGATCCCAGAGCACTATGTCATAGTTGCCCCCGGTTTCTTCTATGGTGTTTTCTGCGATCAACTTCTCTGTCTTACAAGCTGTGGAATGGGTGCATTCTCTGTAGGACTTGCGAGGGCTGCATTCGAGGAGGCGTTGAAGTATGCAAGACAGAGAATCCAAGGTGGAGTGCCGCTGGTTAAGCACAAGAACATAAAGTTAAAGCTTTACGAGATGTTCGAAAAGGTCGAAACAGCAAGGACATACGTAAGAAAAGCAACAGAATACACACATAGAAAGATACTTGAGCTTGGAACGAACGATGCTTCTCCAAGGCATGCAAGAGCAGCGCAGATATACGCAAAAAAAATTGCATTTGAGGTTGCGAATGACGCTTTGCAGATATTCGGAGCCTATGGATTGAGTAAGGAGTTCATAATAGAGAAGTTTTTCAGGGATGCAAGAGCCTTACAGATAGAGGACGGGACAGTCGAAGTTCTAAGCTTGGAAGCCAGCGAGGACGTGATAGAAAATTATGAGAAGGATTACTACGATGTTGGGCACATAAACAGGTTTTATTGTTAATTTTCGTAAAAAAGGAGGTGGTAGTATGATTAAGGGAATACCGCTGGATTCCCCTCTTTATGAAATTGATGAGGAAAGGGGAATAGAATATAGGAACTGCAAGGCTGTAACTGCTCTTTTTACACTTAAAAATGATCCTGGAGATCTCATCCCAGAAGGGCTGAAATCGATGGGAAATGGGGGGGTCTGGATTTCCCATTACGGCTTCAGCACTGTTGGAATATACAACGAGTACATTAGCGTCGTGCAAGTTGAGGATGAGGTTGGGGATAGAGGATACTACATTCCATACATCTACGTAACAAACGATTCTGCACTGGCAGCGGGAAGAGAGATAGCAGGAGCCCCGAAAAAGCTCGCAAAAATAGAGCTTACACAGGAGCTCGATTTGGTTCAGGGAATTCTTGAAAGACCTACTGGCAAGAGACTAGTTACCGTCACTATGAAACCGAACATAAGGGCAAAGGAGCTAATAGACTACATTTTGCCAAAACCCACATATCTCTACTCTGTAAGGCATCTGCCGCCGATTAAAGGGAAAGGTGGTGTCACACAGCTTATTAAATGGTATGCAGACATAGACTTTCACGTGGATCCTGCAGGGGAAAAAGTGATATTCGCTGGTCCCGCCAGCATCACATACGACTCTCCCTCTGTCATCGACCCGGTCCACAAGCTCGAGATCGGTACGGTGCTATCTGCAATCTACTTCGAGTTTGACATGAAACTTGGGTTTGTTGACATCCTGAAAGAGTTTAGGTGATCGTGGTGCTGAAGGGGAGCAGGGAGGGAACATCCATACCCCTTGATGCCGGACTTTACGGGGCCGCAATGCAGGTTTTGGCTAAAGATGTGGTCACGGAATACATAAACTGCGAGGCCGTAATGGTATTCTTCACAACGAACGAAGAAGTTGACGTCCTGCTTCCAGAAGGGCTTAATCCCTACAGCAATCCGCCAAATGCTGCAGTATTCGTAGCAAACTATCCCTACTCTACTCTTGGTCCGTATAATGAAATGTTCTCTTTGATCCAAGTTGACTTTAACGGTTCTTTAGGCTACTACATACCTTATATCTACGTCACAAACGATGCAGCCCTTACTGCGGGAAGAGAAGTTGTGGGAGCACCAAAGAAGCTGGCCCACATAGGCATTCTAAAGGAAAATGATATCGTTCTGGGCTACTTAGAGAGACCTAAGGGAAAAAGGCTGCTTAGCGTGACAGTTAAACCTGAACATAGGGTTTCAGAAGAATTCCTAGATCCGATGATGCCGAGAAGGCTTGAGCTTTATTCGCTGCGAGTTCTGCCTCCGATAGAGGGTGGAGATGGGGTAGCTCAGCTCGTAAAGTGGATATCCTATATGGACATCCACACAGATCCCGAAGATAGGGTGACCTTTGACAACGTCAGGCTTGGAAAAAAGAGGGTCTGGGGAGGGGATGCGACCGTATCCTATGATTCTCCCTCTGCCTCTGATCCCATACACAAGATTACAGTAAAAAATGTGCTTCTTGGAGCATACTTGCAGTTCGACATGGCTCTAAAGCCAGAAAAGGTGGTGAAGGAGTGGAAGTTGTAGGCATTGCTGGTGCAGGGACGATGGGTTCAGCAATATCAGCCCTTTTTGCAAACGCAGGCTATGAGGTGGTATTATACGATATAAGCAGGGATGCGTTGGAGAGGGCTAAGAAAAGAAACGAGAGAGAGCATCTGCTAGAGCTCGAGAAGGTCGAACTTAAGAAACGCGACAAACTTGAGATTAGATATACTACAAATTTTTTGGACCTTAGAGATTGCGATTTCCTTCTTGAATCCATAAAAGAGGACCTCGGTCTGAAAATCGAATTTTTTAAAAAGGCGAAAGAGGTTTGCAAGAGGGCCATTTTCGCAACCAACACTTCATCATACATGCCCTCTGAAATTTCTGAGGGTGCAAATGTAAACGTTTTTCTTTTCCATTTTTCAAACCCTCCAATTGAAATGCCTCTGGTTGAAATTTCAGGCAAAGGGGATCCGAGCGAATACGTCGATTATGCGAGAAAAATAGGCAAGACCCCAATAGTGTTAAAAAAGCAGTGTAGAGGGGCTGTTTTGAATAGAATGCTTTGCGCTCTTGGCGTTTCATTAGGATACACTCTAAAGATTGCAAGTCCTTATGAGATCGACGCCTCAGTGAAGCTGTTTGGAATGAAATACGGAGTTTTCGAGATATTCGACAGAATAGGTCTAGATGTCTCCCTTGATGTATTGAGGAGTCTCAAAGAAGCTTATCCGAGGTTCTCTTCTGAATTCATAGAAAACGTGCTTCAACAATTCGTCGATTCGGGAAAGCTTGGAAAGAAAAGCGGAGAGGGTTTTTATAGATGGCATGGTGAAGAACTTGTTCCTGAAAAAGTTGAAAATTACGCAGACATTACTTTACTGCTCGCTGTCATTGTAAATGAAGCTTTAAGGATTGTGAAAGAGGGCATAGCTGACAGAGAGACTGTAAACGAGGTCTGGAAGCTAGCAACTCGATATCCTATCAGTATATTCGATATTGCGGAAATGTT
>CAYSRI010000093.1:0-6064 GCA_964433405.1 uncultured archaeon
CTGTAATAAGCTCCACATCCACACTCCTGAATGCCGAATTTTTCGTCAACTGCTATTTTCTTTCCACAGAATTTGCATAAGATCTCCATAATCTCCCCCCTAATCGGATCTCTGAAGATTGAGGTCAATCCATCTTTTTATTTCCTTCTTGGGCATAGCCCCAACAATTTGATCCAATGCTATTCCATTTCTAAAGAATATAAGTGTAGGTATTGCGGAGATTCCAAAGCGAGCAGCAATATTCTGATTCTCATCAACGTTCAGCTTACCGAATGCCACCTTTCCGCTATACTCTTTTGCGAGTTCTTCTACCACCGGCGCGATGTATCTGCAGGGCATACACCACTCAGCCCAGAAATCCACAACTGCATTCGTATTTTTCTTGATGAATTCGTCAAAGTTCTTGGAATCGAGCTTTGCGGGTCCGGTTGTGATACTACTTTTCCTTTCTGCCATTTCCATCAGCTCCCTCAGCTTTTTTCTACGTATCTCTTCGAGTTCGTCCATGGTATTTAGATTTTACCATGTGTTTTAAAACTTTTTAGCTTGTCAAGCATTTGATTACAATTATTATGATAACACAACTCTTGGCAAAGTTTATATGTGGAATGTGTAAGGATAAATCATGAAGCGATTGTTGCTTCTTATTGGGTTAGTTTTTCTCGCCCAGATAGTGGCTGCAGAGAACATGCGACCCATCATCTTTGTACACGGGCTTGCGGGTTCTGGAGGGCAGTTCGAAAGCCAAGCACTTCGCTTCACGTCTAATGGGTACCCGGCCAGCTACATAAAGGTCTTCGAATACGACACAATCACTTGGGCTCTGGTTGTTGAAACAGATTTGCTGATGAGCGGACTTGGGGCAGAATTGGGATTGGACATCAGCAAGCTGATAGATCCGGCAACACTTAACGAAATACTTCAGAAACCAAGAGAAAAAGTGATTGGAGACGTTTTCAGCAGACTTGATGCTCTGGTTAACGAGTCTCTTAAGGAAAGTGGAGCGGATAAAGTGGAGTTGGTCGGACATTCAATGGGAACCTCCTTACTTTTGCGCTACTTGAATTCTTCTCCAGAAAGAGCATCGAAAGTAGCCCATCTGATTCTTCTTGATGGGGTTTACAGTGTAAGCGCACCAGAGGGCATCCCTACTCTTGCAATATTTGGGAATCCAAAGAGCCTTTCATTTGGCCTGAATGTAGAAGAGAAGGTAGTATATAATGCAAAAAATGTTTATTTCAAAAACATGACCCATGTACAGCTATGCACAGCTCCGGAGACCTTTTCCGAGATCTACAAGTTTATAAACGGTTCTCCACCTTTCACTACACAGATAGTTCCTCAAAATGGAGATTTTGTGAAAGTTAAGGGTAGGTTTCTAGCATTTGCTACCAACGGAAAAGTTTCGGGATGGCTTGCAGTTTACCCCATAGATAGTGACGGTAAGAGGCTCACGAAGTATCCCGTTAAATACGTAAGACTTAATGACGGCAGCTTTGGTCCTTTTGAGTTGAAGAAAGGACAGAATTATGAGTTCGTACTTTTAAAGGATCTAAGCTATATCGAGTACCACTATTATAGGGCAAATTTCACCAGGGATGACTTCTGGGTCAGATTTCTGGCATCGGTACCTCCTCTGGATATAGAGCTTCTACTTCTCCCTGAGAGGCTTTCATCGAATGCCAAGGAAACTTCGGGCCTATTGCTGGTTCGCTATAAAGAAATGATTGGGGAGTTTGATGAGGAGATAGGTGGAGTGGATAAAGTATACGTCAACAACGTGAACATTTGCTCAAACTTGATCTGCCCAATATCAAAGGCAGTTAACGGGCTATGGGTCTTTGACAGAGGTGCGGACGGAAAGAGCGAGCTTGAAAAGTCTGTGAACAGATTTTCGATTTTGCCATTCATGTCAGCGGCCGATTTAGTTGTTCCCGCTAGTGGAACTGTAAATGTAACTGTGGAATCTAGGACTGGAGGATTCGAGACTTTTAAAGTTCCAGCATGGCCTGCATACAAGCATTCGATTATTATTCAGCTATCCGATTATATTTAATTTTTTGACCGTTTCGATGTATCGAAAAATTTTATAATGTCGATTTTCAAGTACTCTCATGGCATTCTGGATTTGTATAACGACTGAGGATAACTGGGAAGTTATAAAAAGCAAAAACATTTGGGGAGTTCCAGAGAGGCACAGGAACACCATTGCAAAAGTTAAACCGGGGGACAGACTTTTGATATACCTCAAGCAGGAGAGAAAAGAAAATGAGATAAAAGAACCGAGGATAGTAGCTGAATATGAAGCAGTTTCTGAGTTTTTCAGAGATTCTTCGAGAATATTTCGGGCGCCAAAAGGTATGGGAAACGAGACCTTTCCGCTCAGAATACAAATAAGGCCTGTTGAGATCTTCAAAAAACCGGTAGATTTTAGGCAATTGATCCCCAAATTAGAGTTCATCAAAAACAAGAAAAAATGGACGGGGCATCTAATGGGAAAGGCTATGAGGGAAATAAGTGAGAAAGACTACAGGCTGATTCTCTCAGCAAAGATAAAATAGCAGAAACGATTCTTCGGGATATGAATTTGAGAGATACGCTTAATCTTGTAAATCCCGAAATCTTGGATGAAGACATAAAGCACGATCGAGTCGTTGAAGCTTTAAGGCAGAAGGGTCTGATGGACAAACCCGTAATTTTGACTGTAGAAGGAAAAAGGGTCGCTAAAAACTTCGTTAGCTCGAGAGAGCTTCTTGCGCGCTATTTGAATGCGGATCCAAAGAGACTGGCGATTGAGCTTGCAAATGTTTATGGAAGGGAGGAGAAGATAGTTATTAAGGAATTTTCTGAGCTCGGATTGAAGAAAAAGAAGGTAGACTTATTTGATTTGCCTATAATAAAGTATTTTCCAAAAGATAGATCGAGATACGTCACGGGAGGAGTTGTAATAGCAAAAAGGGATCATTTCAACGCAAGCATTCACAGAATGATGCTTTTAGATGAGAAGAGCTTTGCAATTCGCCTCGTTGCTCCGAGACACACATATCTGATGTGGAAAGAGGCAGTAGACAATGGCGAAGAACTTAAGGTTGCGGTCTGCATAGGTGTACATCCTCTTTTTCTGCTAGCATCTGCGACAAGGGTCGGAGTTGGCGAGGAGTTTGGTTACGCATCCAAGCTAATGGGCACTTTAACGCTTTACAGGAAAGGAGAAATGCTCCTTCCAGATTCTGAAATTGTGCTATTTGGCAGAATAACGGCAGAAACTGCAGATGAGGGACCATTTGTGGACATAACAGGTACCTACGATGAAATAAGAAGGGAGCCGGTTCTAGAAATCGACGAGTTCTACGCAAAGGATGACTTCATATACTACTCCATAACTCCTGGGGGTATGGAGCACCGAATTCTAATGGGAGTTCCGTATGAACCTGTCATTTATCGTTTTGTTTCAAACGTTTGCAAGGTTAAAAATGTTGCCACTACTCCAGGAAGCAGAAACTACTTCCATGCGATTGTGCAGATAGAGAAGAAGACAGAAGGAGATGCAAAGAATGCAATTCTTGCGGCTCTTTCTGCGAATCCTAGCCTTAAGGGTGTAATCGTCGTGGATGATGACATAGACATTTTCAGCTATGAAGACGTGGACTATGCAATTGCAACAAGATTTCAGGCGGATCGCGACCTTTTGATTGTAAAAGGTGCGAGAGGGAGCAGTCTTGATCCTTCGGCAGAAGAAACAACGGCTAAGTGGGGTATAGATGCAACAAAACCTCTGAAAAGAGCTAAAGAGTTTGAGAGAATAATATGATAATTTTGAGCATAGTTGGAAAGTCGAATACGGGAAAGACGACACTTATCGAAAAGCTAGTTCCAGTGCTTGTAGGCAATGGCCTCAGAGTGGCAGTTGTGAAGCACGCCCACAGCGGTTTTGAACTTGATGTCGAGGGAAAAGATTCTGCTAGAATTTTTAAAGCAGGTGCAGACGTTGCTATAGTATCCAAAAGCAAGATGGCTATAATTCAGAGAGGCGGAGACTTGAATAAGGTCATTGGCTTTTTATCCGATTATGATTTGATCCTCACAGAGGGTTTCTCAAAAGAAAAGTATCCGAAGATAGCCCTTGACGACGGAGGATACGAAAATGTGGTTTTTAGATACAAAGGAAATTTTCAGGATCTTTTGGAATTCATAGTTAAGATGATAGAAAAGATGAAGCAATAATGGTGAGAGCGTGGATAAGCGAGTTCTAATCGATATGGATGAGTATCGAGTATCTGGCCGAATCTTACTTGGCGACCGGAAATATCAGACATTTTGAGATTTTCGTTATTTGCCACGAGGTATCTAGAACTTTATAATGCGAGGTCGGTGAACTACCTCTGGCTCACGCAAGGAGCTTCTCGCTTCATTGAAAGAACTTGTCCCTCGATTACCTTTCGTTAAGGTGAGGAGATGATATTGAAGAGAATAAACTGAATGAGCTTCTGTCAACCTTTCGGAAGGGGACTTAGCAGCAACAGAAAGTTAGATTTAGACTATGTATAAATATCCATTAATCGAATACGTGGACGGATGTTGCCTTGAAGCTTATGAATACCTTCTCGCCCTCTGAAAGGCGCATATCAAGAAAGGAAGCTTTTGTTAGGTATGCAGAGAGGTTCAATCCGTTTACTTTCAGCCTGATTTTCACGATCACTCCAAGATCCTCAAAGCTCAGAATTGAGGCCTTAAAACTATTTCTGGCAGAGCTGATAGTTCTCTCCTTTGAGATAAGGATGCTTTCAGGTGGAATTACGATCCTAATCTTTCCTTTAGCCATTGTTGGAATCTCTATCTTCAGTCCATTCACTTCAACTATGTTTCCGTCAGCATTTCCTTCGAATATGTTTTCGTACCCTAGAAACTTAGCAACTATCTCGTTTTTAGGCTTTGAAAAGACTTCTTCGATCTTTCCAACCTGTTCAAGCTTACCACCGATCATAATCCCAACCCTGTCG
Organism: uncultured archaeon; assembly: GCA_964433405.1. Taxonomy (GTDB): domain Archaea; phylum Halobacteriota; class Archaeoglobi; order Archaeoglobales; family Archaeoglobaceae; genus WYZ-LMO2. Next base: position 5,001 of record CAYSRI010000093.1, read on the forward strand.
CCCAAAAACAGGGCCTCCTCGAATGAGTGCGTGACGTGTATTGCAGTGAAGTTAAGCTCTCTTCGTAACTTCTTCATCTCTCTCATGAGTTTTGTCTTGAGATTTGGATCAACGCTCGAAAAAGGTTCATCAAGCAAAATGAGCTTGGGCTTCACTAAAAGAGCCCTAGCAATTGCAACTCTCTGCTTTTCACCGCCACTCAGAGTTTTAACGTCTCTCCTTAGCAGATGGGATATTTCTAGGATTTCTGCGATTTTATGAACTTCCTTCTGAATTTCCTCTTCGCGAATTTTTCTTAGCCTAAGTCCGTATGCGATGTTTTCGAAAGTGTTCAAATGCGGAAATAGCCCGTAATTCTGTGGGATGTATGCTATGTTTCTTTTTTCGGGCGGTACACAAGTAACATCTTTTCCTTCAAGCAGGATTTTACCGCCGTCAGGATAAAATATTCCCGCAATAGTTTCTAGGAGCAGAGTCTTTCCGGCCCCACTAGGTCCTAGGATTATGAAGTACTCTCTGGGATTGACTTCAAAGCTTATTCCTTCAAGCCTAAAATCCTTCCAGCATTTTGATAGATTTTCAACCTTTAGCAACTGCAACCCTCCTGAGAATTATGAAGAGTCCAAGGCTGATCAGGATCAAAATCGCTGCTATTGGTTTTGCGGAATTCAAGCCATAGCTGTTAAAATAGTCCATTACGAGCACCTGTGCAGTTTTCGGGTAATATGCAACGATTAAAATTGCTCCGACCTCACTCATAGCCCTAGCCCAAGTCATAATGGCTCCAGTGAGTATTGAATACTTTGCAAGAGGTAGAGAGATTGTGAAAAAAGCTTTTGATTTGCTCGCTCCGAGAGTTCTAGCAACGAACTCGGTTTTTTCTTCAACTGCAATGAATCCGTCTCTTGCCGAATTTATAGTAAAGGAAGCAGAAACAAAGAGCATTGCAGCTATTATGCCAACATAGTTGTCCAGTATCGCATTTGAGAAAGTAATCAGGAGCATTATGCCCACTACAGAGTGCGGAATCACAATTGGAAGATCGATGATTGCCTGAACGAAAC
>CAYSRI010000094.1:0-5823 GCA_964433405.1 uncultured archaeon
CCTCCCGGACCAACGTACACAGCCTCTTCGATTCTGGCTTCGCCAGCAAGAACATTTTGGAGGGTGACAGGGAGACCTTCCATACCAAGTATTAGCTCCAAATTTGCCATTGTTATGTCTGCATCTACTATTGTTACGTCGTATCCTAGTTGAGTTAATGCAATTCCAAGATTAGCCGTAATCGTCGTCTTACCGGTTCCACCCTTCCCCGAAGCTATGGTTATAGTCCTCGCCATTCAATCACCTTATTATTATCATGATACATCCAATATTTAAAAGTTTCTAATCTAAAGTCATTTGCTGCTAACCCCTTTCAAAAAGGAAGGGGATACAGCAGTGGATATGACTTTAGGTTATAAACTTGTAAGATAGATGGTTTGAATGTCCTAACTGCGGCCTGAAGCGGACAGATACTGCGATGTTTCCCAAACATCCTAAATGTGGGGCTGGGACAGTATCGAAGGCTTGTCGGAAGAGAACTTCTATCCTTCGTAATACCTTACGGGAAGATAATCGAGGAGCAACTTCTTTCGATGAAGCGGGAAACCCTTCACGTGAGCTAGGGAAGGTTCACTAAAAAAGAATACCGTTATATATACCTTTGCATAAATCATACCAAAACTCTAGGTGGTAGCTATGCTAGTTGTTGAGCTTATTTCGGGCAGAACCCTCGATCAAGGGGCGACGGTTGAAGAAAAACTCAGTGAAGAATATTTTAAAGCCGTGAATTATATCGAGCTGAGTGAGGAAGACATCAAATCACTTGGACTCAAGGAGGGGGACAGAGTTAAGGTTTCAACGGATTTCGGCAGCGTAGTAGTTTTTGCCAAAAAAGGTGAGATTTCCAAGGGGTTGGCATTCATTCCGATGGGCCCATATGCGAATGCTATTATTGATCCAGCAACGGATGGCACAGGAATGCCACAGTTTAAGGGTGTAATGGCTAAAATTGAGAAGACCGAGGAGAAGGTTAAAACGGTTAAGGAATTGCTGGAGGCGATATAAATGGAAGATGTGATTTGCACGTTCTGCGGGAGCGTTTGTGATGATGGGGAATTTGATGCAGAGAAGAAAAAGGTCAAGAAGTTCTGCAGACTTGGAAGTGCGAAGTTCTCGGAGAAGGAGAGAATAAAAGCCCCGATGGTGGATGGAAAAGAAGTTAGCTATGAGATTGCAATTGAAAAAGCAGCGGAAATCCTTGCTAACGCCAAGAAACCCCTACTATACGGATGGGCCTCAACTGCAAACGAGGCTATAAGGCTCGGAGTTATACTTGCTGAAAAGCTTCGCGGCGTTTACGACCAGTGCGCGAGTGTCTGTCATGCGCCGGGCACATTGGCTGTTATAGAGGAGGGTTTGCCCGGTGCGACGCTTGGTTCCGTTAAAAATCGTGCAGACGTGGTTGTTTTCTGGGGATCGAACCCGGCAGAAGCCCATCCGAGACATGGCATAAGATACAGCATTTCGGCGAAGGGACTACTTATTAAGGATAGAAAGCAGAGAAAGGTCGTAGTGGTTGATGTTCGGCCAACGAAGACAGCAAAAATGGCGGATCTTTTCGTCCAAATAAAACCCGGGTACGATTACGCCATTATTTCGGCATTGAGAGCAATATTAAGCGGAAATGCAGATGTTGTGCCCAGCGAAGTTGGTGGTGTGCCAAAGGAGAAGCTTCTGCAGCTTGCTGAAATGATGAAGAATGCAAAGTACGGTGCAATCTTTTACGGATTGGGGGTTACTCAGTCAAGAGGAAGGGACAGGAACGTTGAGAACGCAATAAAGCTAATCCAGCTTCTTAACAGAACAACTCGCTGGGTAATCTGGCCAATGAGGGGTCATTACAACGTCGTAGGCGCAGGAGAGGTTCCTGCTTGGGAGGTGGGTTACCAGTATGCAATAGATTTCAGCAGAGGTTACCCAAGATTCTCCCCCGCAGAGTTTTCGGCAGTTGAAGTCCTCAAGAGAAAGGACTGCGATGCTGCACTGATAGTAGCTTCAGATCCCGCAGCCCATTTCCCTGCGGCTGCGGTCAAGCATCTCAAGCAGATTCCCGTGATCCAGATCGATCCTTTCCCGAACATGACGACTTTGCTGGCCAAAGTCGTAATTCCCTCTGCGGTCTACGGCATCGAGGCGGAAGGTACTGCCTACAGAATGGACGGCATTCCGCTCAGGGTGAAAAAGATCCTTGAAACTAGCTACTGGACAGACGAGAAGATTCTTGAGGAAATTCTAAAGAGGATTGAGAAGCTTAAGGGGTGAAATTATGCTCTGGATAAAGAACGGAATTGTTGTTGATCCTAAAAACAAGATCAAAGCGGAGAAAATGGACATATTCGTCAAGAACGGAAAAATTGTGCCCGAAAGAGAAGTAAGGAAGGAAGAATGCAAGGTGATCGATGCAAGCGGGAAGCTCGTCGTTGCAGGTGGAGTAGACATGCATGCTCACATTGCCGGAAGCAAGATCAACACAGGCAGAACGATGAGACCCGAGGAGATGAGGGTTGTAAGGAACATTGCAGGTAAATTCAGGGCAGCGGTGGGCAGAGTGCTCCTGACAGCTCCTGCAATCGGATATGAATACGCGAAGATGGGATATACCACTAGCTTTGAGGCTGCTCAGCCCCCGATTGGAGCTTTGCACACTCACGAAGAACTTGATGCGATACCGATGATCGACAAGGCAGCATTGCCGGTTTTCGGTAACTGGCATCTCGTGTTCAAATGTATCGAAGAGAAGAATTTGGAAAAGCTGAAAGCCCTTATTGCGTGGGCAATCGAGAGAAGTAAGGGATTTGGTGTAAAAGTCGTCAATCCGGGCGGTGTTGAGGCCTGGATGTACGGTGGGAACGTTAAAAGCCTTGATGATCAGGTTCCAGGATTCAATGTTACCCCTAGAGAAATAATAACAATGCTGATTAAGGCGAACGAAGAACTCGGTTTGCCCCATTCTGTACATCTGCACTGCAACAACCTCGGAGTTCCCGGCAATTTCCAGACAACAATCGAATCAATAAAGCTTGCGAAGGCGTTCAGCAATAGCAAGAGGCAGGTTCTCCACGTTACACATGTTCAGTTCAATGCATACGCTGGAAGCAGCTGGAGAGACGCTGCAAGCGGTGCTGCCGAAATAGCCAAGGTTGTCAATTCAATGGACAACGTCACCATCGACATGGGGCAGCCGATTTTTGGCCACGCAACGGCAATGACCGGCGATGCTCCCTTCCAGTTCACGCTGCACAAGCTCACAGGGGCAAGATGGAGCAACAAAGACACAGAAGTCGAGACGGGCGCAGGAATAGTGCCTCTTGTTTACCTGCCAAACAACCCCGTTCACGCTTTGCAGTGGGCCATAGGCCTTGAGCTTGGCCTGCTGGTAGACAGCAACAAAGTTGCCTTAACAACAGATTATCCAAACGGCGGACCATTCACGGAATATCCGTATGTTATGGCGATGCTGATGAGCAAGAAGATGAGGGAGGGAGAACTGAGCAAGGTTAATGCTTATGTGCAGAAGGCGACTGGTTTGGCAAGCATAGACTCGGAGAAGACACTTTACGAAGTCATAAACATGACCAGGAGCCTTCCAGCAAAGATTCTCGGGCTCGAAAACAAGGGCCATCTCGGCATAGGGGCTGATGCAGATATTGCAATTTACAACCTGAATCCATTGGAAACGGACACTTCAAAGGATTTTGAGAAAGTCTACAAGGCCTTTAAGGTTGCAGAGTGCACGATAAAAGCAGGGGAGATAATTTCAAAGAATGGGGAGATCGTGAAGGAAGTATTTGGCAGAACATTCTGGGTCGATGCGAGAAAGAAAGTGAACATGGAGGCAGTTATGGGCGATATTAAGGATTACTTCCAGTACTACAGCGTGCAGCTTGGGAACTACGGAGTAGAAGAACGCTGGATAAGGAAGCCGGAGAGGCTGGAGGTGGTCTGATGATAGTTATAAAGCCGAAAAAATATTTTGAAGTTTGCGTCGAAGCCGAGCTTACGCCCGAGCTTGCAACTAAGAGTCTGGAAGAGGTGAAGAAGTTCAAGGTTTATTACGGCAATCGCGTTGTCGAGCTGGGTGAGCTTTTCGAAGTGGAAAAAGTAGGCGAAGAGAAGAAGCTCGTCCTTGAAGGGGATTTCAGCAGGGTGAAATGGATTGGTGCAAGGATGGCTGATGGAGAAATAGTCGTGAAGGGCAGCGTTGGGGCAAACTGCGGGGCATTTATGAAAGGGGGCAGAATAGTCATCGAAGGTAATGCGGACGACTGGCTCGCCATAGAGATGGCTGGTGGAGAGATAATCGTGAAGGGCAACGCTGCAAACCTCGTTGGCTGCGCTTATTATGGCGATGCAGTCGGAATGACAGGGGGAAGGATAGTGATCGAAGGAAATGCGGGAAACTACATCGGGGAAAAGATGAATGGGGGCGAGATTGTGATCAAGGGCAACGCTGGCGACTTTGTGGGCACGGAAATGCGTGCTGGTGTCATAGAAATTCATGGTTCTTGTGGTTTCGTAGGTGGAGACATGAGGGGCGGTGAAATAAGGATCAAGGGAAACTTTGAACTTCTGCCAACCTTCAGAAAAACGGAAAAAGGCTGGGTAGGAGATGTTAATGTAAAGGGAGAGGGAGTTATAAAATCTCTCTAATTTTTTTACTAAGCTAATATCGTAGCTCGTTAAAGCTTCTGTAAACTTTTTCAGCAATGTGTAGCTCGTGAGGAAAGTCGACTTCTACCCATGGCAATCCCTTGGTTGAGATGTAAAAAATTTTGTGGCCATAATCGATCATTCTCTGTATCGCATCCTCGTAAAAAACTCCTGCGCCCTTTTCCTCGATAACTTCTTCCGTGCAATCTTTAAGCATTTCAAGATCATTCTTAGGAATCTTCGCAATTCCAATGTATTCTCCATTCGCATCCTTAGGCGGAATTCTCTTGCTAATCCTTAAAACCCTTGAGCCTTCCGCAATGACTTTCATTTCCTCCTCGCTTAGATGCTTGTAGTCGTCTACTACGAGCTGGAAATTGTCCGATGAGAAGTGTAGATTTTCGAAGATCTCTGGATGGAAGAAGACGTCGGAATTCAGAAGGTATATGTCGTCATAAACATCTTTTATTCCAAGATAAAAACTGTATATGTTGTTTGTCTCACGATAGACATGGTTATGGATAAAGGTAAAGTCGAGATCGAACCTTTGCAACAAGAACTCCCGAAGCTTTCTGCCCTTATGACCGGTAACGATAACGAACTTTCTGACTCTCTTACCTGATAATGTTTCAATAGCATGCTCTATTATCGTTTTTCTACCAACTTTAAGCATGCACTTTGGAATATTCGCTGTATGATGCCCCAATCTACTCCCCATCCCAGCGGCGAGAATTACTGCCTGCATGGAAATACTTAAATTCCCAGATATTTAAAATTTATTACCGGGAGGTGTTGAATATAAATTGGGAATATCTTTTGACAAATCTCGCCTATAGGAGAATTTCCGTGCCTATAGCGAAGAAAATGGGCAAAAAAAGGATTTCTCCGAATTTTGTAACGATCTTAGCATTTATAATCGGTCTGACTTCTGCGATTGCAATTTTTTATAATGTTATTTTATCTGTCGTTCTCATTTTTATCTCTCAAATTCTGGACTGTGTCGATGGAGACTTAGCAAGGATGAGTGGAAAAACTTCAGCCAAGGGAGCCTATCTTGACAGACTCTTCGATCGATTTGTTGACTTTGCACTCATATTCTCAATCTCTATTTATTCAAAGCTATGGATTGAGGGTTTCTTTGCCCTACTTGCGACGCTCAGCGTTTCAATGACG
>CAYSRI010000095.1:0-5759 GCA_964433405.1 uncultured archaeon
GGTCTTACTGGTGCTTTTAGAGAATCTCTTTCAGATCTGAAAGATGGCTCAAAAGTCGTATTTGTTGGATCTCCTTACGTTTGCACACCATTCGTAGAGCTTCTAGCGTATGCTGTTCGCGACAGGAATTTCGAAATGGTTTTTATCCCAAAGTCCAACGAAGCAGAAGCGAGAAAGTTAAAAGATAAGGGCGGTATTTGCTACTTCATAAGTGATGAAAAAGCGGATCCAACAAATCCAGATGCGATAGTGCTTTTTGGTGGCTTGGCCATGCCTAAGTTTGGTTGTTCCGTGGAGGAAATTGTTGGCTTAATTGAGAGGATATCAACACAAAGGAATCCGATCATTCTGGGAGTCAGTTTCATGGGTATTTTTAATAAGCAGGGATGGGACAGAGTTTTTGCATTTAGGAATCTGATTGATGCAAGTGTCGAAGTAGAAGTGCAATGAGGAAAAGAAAGGTTTAAATCATTTGAATAATAACAATTATCATGGAAGTATTAGTCCTAATTGCGGCTATAATCGCCACGATTCCGCTCATCTTGCCATACGTGGTCCCTGAAATATTATCAGAATTTATAGGTGCTTATGTTTTCTTTTATGTTTTGCTAATTACGCTGATTTCCCTATTACTCTCATTATCCATCTTTCTTGGTTCAGAAGGAGAAAGAAGGTATTTGATGCTTTCGCTTGCAATAACTCTTGGAGCTTTTGCAGCTGGAAGCCTCGTAACCTATTTGCAACTCCAAAGCATCTATCTTAATTTTACAGAAGCCTATTTGCAGTTAATGGAAGAAATAACAACTTCTGAAGTTATTTTGCTCTTCTACGTGGGGCTATATTTCCCCCTTTTTGCATTTGGGCTCTGGAAGCTCTCTAGGGAAATTGCCTTTATTAAGCTAAGAGATCTCGTAGTTGGACTTGTTATCTCAGCCTTTCTTTTGGTTTTGGTTTTAGTAACTACAAAAATCCCAAATTACTCCATTCCGATCCAAGATCTCTACAAGGATTTCTATGTAGTGTCTGTTTTCTTTGATATAGTGCTTCTGTTTATCTATATTGTTTTGGTCCTTATTTTCAGGGGAACAGATGCGGAGATCTACTTTCTTATGGTTGCTTTTTTTATGATTTTTTGGTTCATCGCGGACACCCTATCTTTGGCGGGAATAGTCTATATGGGGGTTCCATTGGTTTTATACGCTTTGGGTGTTATTAGCGTTTTTTCTGGATTGATTTACGTATACAGTAGAGACATAGCAATGCTCACTTATTCAGGGATATTGGAGGAAAAGGAAAAACTTGCTGAGCAGTATAAAGCGACAAAAGATCTTCAGGAGGTTATGGGAATACTAAACCGAATGCTCAGACACGATGTTAAAAACAAGCTTCAGATTATCATAGGCTACGTCGAAGCATATATGGTTAAGAGAGACGATTCTTACTTGCAGAGGGTTATAGAAGCTGTTGATGAAATAAATAAGTATTTAGATAAGATAAGAGAAATAGATAGAGCCCTTTCTGCAGGAAATGAACCGCTAAAACCGATTAACGTTAGAAAAGTCGTTGAAGAAGTTCTTAAATCTTATGATATACCAGCAAATGTTCAAGGCTCTGGAATTGCACTCGCAGATGATGTTCTGTATTCGGTTATAGACAACATAGTCAATAATGCAATAAAGCACGGAAAAACGGATAGAATAGACATTTACATTGACAGAATTGAAGACGAGATTGAAATCAGAATAATCGATTACGGTGTAGGAATCCCTCCAGAAGCAAAAAAGAAGATCTTTGAGGGCTATAACTTATCCTTGAAAGAAAAGACAGGATTGGGGCTTTATATAGTCAAAAAAGTTTTGGAGAGATATGGGGGGAGGGTTTGGGTTGAAGACACAAAGCCAAGAGGGGCTACATTTGTGATAAGACTAAAAGCTCCCTCAAAGAAATAAAATTTTCAAGGAAAAAATTAAATATCGTAATTCTCTACAAGTTAATACATGGACACAATTATTGAGCTTTACAAAAAATTGCCGAAGGAATCATTTGAGCTTCTAATACACAATCTCTCAGTAAGGGAATACCTCAAAGATATCTGGAAGTATTACGAACTGACAGGCAATCTTGAATATCTAAAGGAGTTTGACAGTATTTTTGAAGAGCTTTTTAGATTCTTCTTCCGCCCTTTTGAGATTGTAATGTTCAATGAGAGAGTCATAAGAAATATAATACCGGTTCAGGAGATATTGGCTGGTAGGGAAATGGTTGATGCTTACACAGATTTAATGGAGAGTATTATTTCGCACATGAAGTTGACATTCCAAATTTTTTCACAACCCTTAGCTTCTCGGAAGTCACCAATGGAAAAATTCCTAGAAGATTGGAGGGATTTACTGAAAAAATTTGAGATTAGTGGAGGAATTCTTTTGCAGGATTATCCCTTTGCTCTACCGGAAAACGCAAAGAACTATCTTTTAGATTGCTTCTCGTACTGGAATGATTTTGTTGAGAGTTATGACTCCTACAGGAAACTAATAAAAAACACGTACATTAGGGCTGTTGAAGGGTTATTGGAGATGGCGAGATCTTCTGGCTTTAAAAACTTTCAAAATTTCATTGAATCGTTTCAGGGGGCTCTCGCGAAGGAATTTGATTCGCTTTTAAGATCGGAAGAATACTTGGAATTGCAGGGGAAACTTATGAACACACTTTTCGACCACATCTACTGCCTGAGAAGATTTTTGGAACTTTTGATAGAGAATAACCCTGCAAGCCCCTTTGCAACAGTCTCGCAAATTGATGAAGCATACAAAAGGATTTTAGACCTAAAGAGGAAAGTTTCGGAGCTTGAAAAAAGGTTAGATAAGCTGGAAGTGGAAATATGCTCGAAAAAATCAGAGAAGTGAACATAAAGCCTTGGACTTGCGATTTTGAGGTTGTTCACGAAGATTGGCTTTTCAAGCTGCTACATTTTAAAGGTGAGAAAAAGCACAGAATTCCACTGCTTTTCGTATACGCATTCATTAATCGCCCTTACATCTTGGACCTACATGAAGAGGTCAGTGTTGTAAGAAAACTGATAAAGGAAGGCATAGACGTCTGGATGATTGACTGGGGGTACCCGAAGAGGGCAGACAGGTTTTTAAAGATCCAGGACTACATAGAATACATAGATTTCTGCGTTGAAGTCATAAAGAAGGAACGAAAAGTTGATACGCTGACACTTCATGGATACTGCCTCGGTTCCACGCTTGCGACCATCTACGCAGCTTTGTATCCCGAAAAGGTTAAGAATTTAGTAATACAGACCCCGCCCCTTAATTTCGACACCGAAAACGCTCTTGCACTCTGGGCCAAGCACATAGACCCGCAAAGGATCACTAGGGCAGTCGGAAATGTTAGCGGGGAGATGCTGAACATAGCGTTCTTACTTATAGATCCGATAAGACTTGTTTTGGGCAAATATCAGGGTTTAATCGACAATCTAGATGATCCAAGATTCTTGAAGGAATTCTATTCTATGGATTTCTGGATATTTGACTCTCCAGCTGTTGCAGGCAATGTGTTTGAGGAGTACATCGAGCGATGGTATCATAGGAATGAAATCATGAATGGCAAATACACTGTTGGTGGTAAGCCTGTGGATCTCAGCAGGATCACCATGCCAGTGCTTGCGCTTTACGCTGAAAAAGACCACATAACCCCTCCAAGTGCTGTTCTTCCGTTCTTGGAGAGAATCCCATCGAAGGACAAAAGGGCCATGAGCGTTGACAAGGGGCACATAGGCCTGACCGTGAGCAAGAGCTCCCATGCAAAGCTCTGGAACGAGGCAATAAAGTGGATCGTGGAGAGATCAGATTGATCTCAGATCTATAACCCTTTTCGCTTTTCCCATCGATCTTTCTATGCTACCCTTTTCCACGAGCTCCACATTCGTTCTCAGGAGCAATTCTCTCTGTAATGCCCTCTGAATCTTTTGCTGGAGCTCCTTCAGATCCCAAAGCTCTCCTGTAAATATTTCGTCTCTGACTTCAACCCTTACCGTGATCTCGTCAAGACCTCCCTCCCTCGTTAAAATGATCTGGAAGTTGTCCCCAACCTCGGGGATCTGCATCAGCACGTGCTCGATCTGGCTCGGAAACACATTTACGCCACGCACGATTAGCATATCATCGCTTCTGCCGAGTATCCGCATAAGCCTTGGATGGGTTCTACCACATGCGCATTTTTCATTTTCGAGTATTGTTATATCTCCGGTCCTGTATCTGAGTATGGGCATCGCCTCCTTGGTCAATGCTGTTAGCACCAGCTCTCCTTTTTCGCCTTCACCCACAGGTTCTCCAGTTTTGGGATCAACGACTTCAATGAAGTAGTGATCTGCCCAGATATGTAGCCCATGCTGTTCCCTGCATTCAAAAGCTACCCCAGGACCGTTCATCTCGCTGAGCCCATAGCTATCGTACGCCTTTATATTGAAGGCATCTTCAAGCCTTTTCCTAGTGTTCTCGCTCCATGGCTCTGCGCCGAAGCAGCCTATTCTCAGCTTCAGCCTATCAGCTACTCCCATTTCTTCCACAACTTCCTTAATGTGCATCGCATAGCTTGGAGTTGCATGCACGGCCGTGGTTCCAAAATCGACCATGTACTGAATCTGCCTTTCCGTGTTCCCAACACCAGCAGGAATTGTAATTGCCCCAATTTTCTCCGCAGCATAGTGAAATCCGAGACCGCCCGTGAAAAATGCGTAGTTGGACATGTTCTGGAAAACATCCCCTGGTCTTACACCCACCATGTATAGGCATCTTGCAACCATGTTTGTCCAAGTCTCTATGTCCTTTGCAGTGTACCCAACCACCTTAGGCTTTCCAGAAGTCCCGCTAGAGGTGTGAATTCTAACTATCTTCTCCTTTGGCACCGCAAAAAGGCCAAACGGGTAGTTCTGTGCGAAGTGCTCGCGTTTCGTGAAAGGGATCTTCCCAACATCTTCCGGTTTTTTTATATCATCGGGACTGATATTTGCCTCCTTTAATCTTCTCCTGTAAAATTCAACATGATCGTAAGCTCTCCTAATCGCATTTCTCAGCCTTTTGAACTGCAACTCCCCAAGCTCCTTTTGGGAGAGCACTTCCTCTTTCTCCCAATATTCGTCATTCCATGGCATGACAAATCACGTAATCGCGCGAAAGATAAAATTTTCCTAACAAATCCGATTGTCAATAAAAAATGGATTCGATTATTTCTTTTACCCACTCTGGATCCGAAAAAGAAGTTTCATCGTTCCAATTCCACTCTTCGAGCATGTATTTTACCATAAACTCGTCAAATGTCTCAAAATCAAAGTTCCTTTGGCGGAGCCAGTCGATTGCATCCTTTTCGAGAGCATCATCTACTTCGTAGTCCTCCAAAATAATATTTATCTGTTTCTTGCGGTTTCCGAGCAAATTAGAAACCCTTTCTTTTGAAAATTTATCCTTGGGAATCATATTCTCGTCATATTCGCGATAAAGCAGAAGGTATTCTTCTCCCGCGCAACTCACAATAGCGTAGTCTTCTCCTGACTTTTTGATTTCGGGATTTTCGCCTCAACCAACAGTTTCTTCATAGAAAGGTTTTAAATATTGTTAAGTATAGAAACATACAGATGCTTGAAAAACTTTACACACTAAAAGAGGCGAAGAAGCTACTTGGAGTTACAACGTGGACCATCCAGCAGTGGGACAAGAAGGGCAAAATCAGGTGCGTTAGAACTGCTGGAGGAAGGA
>CAYSRI010000096.1:0-5719 GCA_964433405.1 uncultured archaeon
GTGTAATCGTCTTGTATTCCTCCATAATCACACCCCCAAGCTCTTCTTCATCTTTTCAAGTGCTCTACTCATCGCAGTCTTGTAATCTCGCTCAAGTTTGCTTCTCATGAACTCATCGAATCCTTCGACTTTTTCGATTTCCTCATAGGTTTTTCCTGATTCAAGAGCCTTGTAGAACCAGTCGTTCACTGTTTTTATTGCCTTTAGCATGTCATACTGCTTTCTGACATCGCAATAGCTGTCGACCTCGTGATAAGCGTATTGCGAGAGATAGAAGTCTCTAATGATTCTTGCAACAAGCAAAAGCACTCTCTGAGATTCAGGTAGTGCATCGCTACCGACAAGCATCACTATCTCCTGCAAAGTCGCTTCTTCCTGCAGAACACTCATGGCCCACGTTCTCAGCTCATTCCAGTCTGGCGCAACGTTTTTCGCATACCAGTCTGCTAGAGTGCCAGTGTAAAGACTGTAACTAATAAGCCAGTTTATAGCAGGGAAATGTCTTCTACCCGCAAGCTTTGCATCCAATCCCCAGAATGCCTTTACTATTCTGAGGGTGTTCTGAGTAACAGGTTCGCTGAAATCTCCACCAGGCGGCGAAACTGCACCAACTACACTTACACTCCCGATTTCACCACAAAGGGTCTTCACTCTGCCTGCCCTCTCATAGAACTCTGCGAGTCTTGAAGCAAGATAGGCTGGATATCCTTCTTCGCCGGGCATTTCTTCTAGCCTTCCCGAGAGTTCTCTCATCGCCTCAGCCCACCTGCTTGTGGAATCCGCCTGCAACGCTACGTCATAACCCATGTCCCTGAAGTATTCCGCAATCGTTATTCCAGTATAAACGCTCGCTTCTCTTGCTGCAACAGGCATGTTTGAAGTGTTTGCCACAAGGACCGTTCTGAGCATCAAAGGCTTTCCCGTTCTGGGGTCTATTAGTTCAGGGAACTCTTCCAGAACTTCCGTCATCTCATTTCCACGCTCTCCGCAGCCGATGTAGACAACAATATTTGCATCGCTCCACTTCGCTAGCTGATGCTGAGTTACTGTTTTTCCGCTTCCGAAAGGCCCTGGAATTGCAGCCGTTCCTCCTTTTGCTATAGGGAAGAATGTATCGAGAATCCTTTGTCCAGTAAGCAGAGGGACTACCGGCGGCAGCTTTTCCACATATGGTCTTGGAATCCTTACCGGCCACTTATGGGCCATTTTGAGTTCAGTTCCATCTTCTAGAACTGCCACCGTTTCGTCTACTGTGAAGTTTCCCGAGTAAACTTCTTTTACCTTTCCCCCTTTTACATTGGGGGGTACCAAAATCCGGTGCTCTACGACTTCAGTCTCCTGAACTTTCCCAATTATCTGCCCGGCCTTAACTTCGTCACCCTTTTTGATCAACGGCTGGAAATCCCATTTTTTCTTTTTGTCTATGCCTGGAGCTTCTATTCCTCTGCTGATGAAGTCTCCGCTGATCTCCTTTAGCAAGGGAAGTGGTCTTTGAACTCCATCGTATATGTTTCCTATAAGCCCCGGACCAAGATCGACGCTGAGTGGCATTCCCGTATTCACCACTTTCTCTCCTGGGCGGATTCCAGAAGTGTCTTCGTAGACCTGTATCAGAACTTTGTCTCCTGCTAAGCCAACAACTTCTCCCATCAGATTCTCTTCTCCTACCTTGCAAAGGTCATACATTCTCGCTTTGAGCTTCTCCGCAACGACAAGTGGTCCAGAGATCCTAAATATTTCACCCACGCTCACTTCCATAGCTCAACACCTATCGCCTTTCTTATTTTTTCCTTAATTTCTTCAACACCTCCCGTTGCGCCTACAGCTATAAAAGTCGGTTCTACTCTATCTTCTATCTCCCTGCGAAGCGCAACGGGCAATTTTTTCAAAAATTCAGCCTTTATCGCAACCACACCTATATCCTTCCTATTTAAAACATCTTGAACTGCCTTAAAAATTTCCTCGTCTTTCGAAACTTCATAAATGTCTACAATTCCTGCGAGCATGAAGCCCGTAACGAAATCCATGTCACCGATGACCGCCAACTTCATAGTATCACCATTTCCTTTTCTATTTCCTCATTCGGGATGTTATGATACTTTCCCCAACCAAGAATACGGAGATTATCAACTTCCACTTTTTTCAGTACTATATACTGCAAAACTGGAAGAACACTCAGAGGATAATTGCCCGCTCTTTTTGCAATTGCCTCGATCCAAATCTTATCAAGTTCAATCTCCAACCTACCTAAATCTTGGACGCTAGTTATTTTCCAGAACCAGAATCCCTCCAAGGATTTAGTAATCTCCTCGAAACTCATCGTCGCTAGCTTTCTAGTTTCATCTTCCGTGAGCTCGTAACCTCCAGGAATTACGCGAGCGATGATCTCCTCTGCAGTATCCCCCTCAGCTTTCAGCCTAAGGATCGTTTTAATGTTCCTCAAATCTATCTCCATCTTTACAAAATGCGTGAAAACCCGGCTTTCAAAGTCATTGGTCTTTACCGAAAGCACGGCTTTGTAGTAGGACTTCCATAGCTCATCCTCAATCACGTTCATAGGAGCAGAACCTATCTTCGAAAGAGCTTCGCTGTAAATCGTGCCCTCTAGTTCTTTCACTATTTCGCCAATTTCCTTGGAAAGCATAGAACGGAGTTCTTCTATGCTGAATTCTCCAGCTGGAACAAGCGTTTCTTCGATCATTTCCGCTGGTAGATTTGCATTCTTACCTCGAATTATATTTATCAGATTCCATACATCCCATCTCCGCAAATAGTTGCCGATAAGCATCTTGGCATCCCCGAAAGAAACGCTGTAGATCTTCCCATAGGTCTTTGCAAGATTTGAAAAGAGAGCATAATCCAAAAGTTTTGGACCAGAGTACTTGTAAGCCATCTCATCGATTTCTTTCTTGTATTCAGTTTCTTCAAGAAACCTCATTATCTCGTCGAAAGACATGTTCAGAAGCTTTCTAAAGTCTTCTGCTTTGAGCAATCTGCTCTTCATCACCTTGGTTCTGGCAACTATGTAAGCATATGCAGCCTTTGTCCTTGAGATCATCCCTATCACCCAAACAGGACTTTAGACACCTCACTGAGCTTCTTTTCGTATAACTGCGAAAGCATTTCGTCGAATGTCAGATTAATCCTCACCTCCCCATTTTGCTCTTCCAGCAAGATGCCACCTAAAGCAGAAATATTCCCAGCAATCTTCAAATTGATTTTTGCCTTCTTGATGATATTTTTAACAATCGCCTCGTCTTCTTTTCTGACATATAACAACATTCCATCCTTGGCATTCCTCTTAATTAAGGACTCCAAAATCTTCTCTCTTGTCTTTTCATCCATTTCTATGATTTTTTGCCTCAATTTTTTAAATACCTCGTCTGTTATTTCCTTTTGTTTTGACAGAATGATCCTTTTGAGCTCAAGATTCAGGCTGGAAAGCTCTTGCCTTCTTAGGGCTTCTCCTTCCTTCTCTGCTTCTTCTCTTGCCCTTTTAAGTATCAGTTCAGCCTCAGCCCTGGCATCGGCTATTATCTTTTCAACTTCTTTCTTTGTCTCAATCTCAATCTTTCTTATTTCTTCTTCTCCTTTTTTCTTTATTTCTTCTAGCAAAGCATCTAAGGGCATCCTTTCACCCGTAAGCAAACATCAGTATAAAGCTGATGACCAGTCCGAATATAACGATAGTCTCTGGAATCACTGTAAACAGCAGTCCAAGTCCAAGGAAGCCCCTGTCTTCCGCTATTGCGCCAACTGCAGCTGCTCCAATTCCACTTTCACCAGCTCCGGCACCTATTCCTGCCAGTCCTACAGCCAAGCCAGCTCCAATTGCAGCACACCCTTTTATGAAGGCTTCATCACTAATCATTGCCTCAACCATTTCTATTCACCTCCAAGCCCAAGCAAAGAATCCACCCATCTTACAGTATCGCTGAATTTGTATCCAAAAAGGAGAATTAAAACGGCTATCGTAGCTCCCAATGCAAGCCTAAACGTTGATACAAGCCAGTAGTACTTAACGAACCTCTCTAAATTTTTTTCGCTTCCAAGCTTCTCTGCTAGCCTCAAAACCATTTTTTCGCCGATCATCCGTAAGCAAACATCAGTATAAAGCTGATGACCAGTCCGAATATAACGATAGTCTCTGGAATCACTGTAAACAGCAGTCCAAGTCCAAGGAAGCCCCTGTCTTCCGCTATTGCGCCAACTGCAGCTGCTCCAATTCCACTTTCACCAGCTCCGGCACCTATTCCTGCCAGTCCTACAGCCAAGCCAGCTCCAATTGCAGCACACCCTTTTATGAAGGCTTCATCACTAATCATTGCCTCAACCATTTCTATTCACCTCCATCCTCCTCTACAAACTTTTTAATCCTGCCAAATGGCGAATATTCCCTCCCACCACCTTCAAAAAACTTTGTGAAAAATTCTACATAATGCAATCGAAGCGACTGCAATCCAGGGTCTAGTATCCCAAGTAAGAAGTTTCCAAAGTGCCCTATTAGCATTATAACAATCGCCAGAGGCAATATTGCCATTCCCGGCTCCAGACCGATTTTCAGCGATAGATAGTTGACTACAAAGGCTATATAAACCGATGAAAGGCCAATGGCCAGCAATCGTGCATAGCTTATGATCTGCCCAAACCATGTCAGTAACTCGACAGCCATTATCGCTCCGAAGATACCCATTTTTGGAATTTCAGCCTTCAGAAAGATCACAAGCCACAGCAGAATCAAAGGCAAACTTGCAAGGTAGAAGTAGTTGAATCCCGCCTGCCACCCATCTACGAGACCCGGAATTGGAAGCGGAACTGCTCTGGCCTCGGATACTGTGTTCCCATAAACAAAAAGATTCTTTGGAAATATCTCTCCAAATCCGTTTGGTGGTGGAGAAGTGAAAATTCCAAGGTTGTACGAAAAGCCAAATATAAGGCAAACAAGACCAAGAACTCCGAATATCCAACATCCCTTCTCAAGCAGAGCCTCTTTAAATCCATGCTCTACATAAACATTGTAAAATCCCATTGAGAATCCCCAAACCATTTTGAACATTCCGACTAGGAGAACAATGAAAAGCAAAGCTTTAACCCCAAACTCTTCAACCCTGTCAAAAAGCGGATGCCCGTGATTAAATGCATAAATCCCAGCAATTAGATCGCCAATGAAGTGTACCTCGTTTGGATTCTCTGTTCCAGGAATTTTGAACGGTCCAAAGAACTCTCCGTATATAAAGCCGAAGAAAATAGAGACAATTCCACATGCAAGCCCAATGTTAAGCAATTTCTGCCAACCCTCAGTTTTGAATATTGTCTTTAGATAGAGGGAAACAATTGTGATCAGCAAACCATAGCCCATGTCGCCCAACATCAAACCGAAGAATAAGGGGAAGAATATCGCCATCAATAACGTCGGATCTATCTCCTTGTACTTTGGGATCGCGTAAGTCTTCGATAGTACTTCAAAGTTCTTTACAAACCTAGGATTGTTTAATTTTGTGGGAGGAAGTTCGTGATCTTCAAATCTGAGCTGTTCTACTACCATGCTCTGTTTTTCGAGCTCTTTCTTGAACCCTTCAAAATTTTTAGCTGGAATGTAGCCCACAATGACGAAAGTGTGCTTTGAGATCAAAGTTTTAAGCGGTAGCTCAGCTTTTTCCACTTCAGAAGAAAGATACTCCTCGATTGCCAAAATTAGTTCTGCCTCTTTTACTTTTAA
>CAYSRI010000097.1:0-5652 GCA_964433405.1 uncultured archaeon
CAAAAAAGCACCATTATGATCTGCGCCTTGAGATGGACGGAGTTGCGAAAAGCTGGGCAATTCCGAAGGAATTCCCAGAAAAAGGGGAAAAAAGGCTAGCAATTCAGGTTGAAGATCACAGCATAGAGTATATGGATTTCGAAGGAGAAATAACTGAGGGATACGGAAAGGGCACGGTAAAGATCTGGGACAGGGGAGAATACGAGCTCCTTAAGAGGACCGAGAAAGAAATAAAGTTCAGACTGAATGGTCAAAAGCTGAAGGGTGTTTATGTTCTTCTTAAGTTCGAAAAAGTGGGCAAAGATAGTTGGCTTCTCATGAAGCTCTCTGAGTAAACTTTATAACACAAAAAGAAAATTTTTAAGATGTGAAAAAAGGCATTCTGATTGCAATTGAGGGCATTGACGGATCAGGAAAGTCAGTAATTGCAAAAGAGCTTGTAGATTTTTTGAATGCCACTGGATATGACGCCATACTGCTGAAAGAGCCGAGTGACAGCATCTACGGAGAGAAGATAAGAAAATCAGCTGAAAGGCTGCCTCCAGAAGAAGAGCTGGAACTGTTTCTGCGGGACAGAGAAATCGACGTCAGAGAAAGAATACTGCCTGCCCTTGAGAAAGGAAAAGTCATAGTGATGGATCGATACTACTACTCGAACATCGCCTACCAGTCTGCAAGGGGAATAGATGCTGAAAAGATAAGATCATTGAACGAAAAATTCGCACCAAAACCCGATCTCGTAATCGTTCTTGACGTCTCCCCCAAAACTGCGCTCAAGAGAATAAAATCTAGGGGAAAGCTTACTGCATTTGAATCCCGTGATTATTTGGAAAGGGTCAGGGAAAATTTCCTAAAACTCGCTGACGAAAAGACTGTAATAGTAGACGCTGAAAGAGGGATCGATGAAGTCAAAAAGGATGTAATTACCATAGTTAAGCAGTTACTGGACTCTTATAGTTCTCGTGGGAGTTAGAATGATGTTTGCTTTCACATCGTGTTCCTCTACAAGATGGGCAAGATTGTCGAAAACCTGAATGTCGTGTGCCACGACCACGAACAGGGCATCTTCGGCCAGGGCTCCTTCTTTCTTCAGCAGTTGGAATTCCCTGTCTCCGAACCCGGTACCCTTCCCGATCCTGTTTCCATGGATATCCACGGCAACGCAGCCCTGTGCAAAAATCCGGACCTTGCCAATGAATTCACTTAAATCTGCCTTTTTTCCCAGCTTAAGCCTTTCTATGGTTGGTTTAACCTTTTCTTTCAGAACAACGAACCCCTTCATTCTCGGCAAAACCGCAAGCAAAGTTTTACCGTCTTCAAGGACAATTTCCCTCAATCTCAGTAGAACAGAATCCGGTGCAGAGAAAACACATTCAGCCGTTCTGTATTCTTCTAGCTCCCTTATTCTTTCGCAGGCCTTTCTTGCGTCCCTGAAATTCGGTATTCTACCGTATGGGCTGGGAAAATCGCAAAAAGGTTCTATTTTCTTCCAGACGTACTGCCGGACTTCTTCTTTATTTCTGAACTTCAAGCAGAACCCTTATCAAATCCTTATCTCTTACCATCCCTGAAACTCTGTTTGCGGAATCTAGCACAGGAATGCAGTCGAGATCGTTGTTTATCATCTTTCTAGCACACTTCGTTGCACTGGACTGTGGATAGACGAAATCAGGTGGTTTCATGAACTTCTTAACAGGTTCCTTTGGCAGCTTCACAACACTGACCTCAAAGTATCTGACGGACATGTCCCTCATGCCGTCCCAGCTCCACTTGTCATCCGTATCGCTCGAAGAAGAGTGTGTAGACTGCACTATGTAGTCCTCGATTAGAGCCTCGCTGAGCATGATCTTTTCGTCCATAATACCAACAAGTTCCTCGTTTTCGTTCAGTACACCGCATATCTCCGCATTTGCCAGCCGCATTATTTCCCCAACCACCTTTAGAGGTGTTTCTTCCCATACGCAAACTATCTGTGGGTTAACGTATTTCCTTACAGGGGTTTCAAGGTTCATTTCGGCAATCTTCTTTACTATATCTCTTACAGTGATTATTCCAACAAGCCTGTCCCCGTCAACAACAGGAAGTCTTCTGAAAGGCGTTGAGCAGAGAATCTCAACTACCTTCTTCACACTGTCATCAGCGCTGACAGTAACCGGGTTTGGAGTCATCAGCAATGCAACCTGGTCTTCCTCAATTTTCCTTAGGATGTCTTTTCTGGTGATAATACCTGCCAATTTTCCTTCCTTAAGAACGGGAACAGCTGAAATACCATAACCCTTGAAAAGTTGCAGAACGGAGTCCCTCGTGCTGGGCAAAGTCGCATAAATTACATTCGGGTTCATTATTTCTGATGCCTTCATCGTTTTGCTCATTATATTTCTGCTAATTAATCTTTCCATTTTCAAACTGATTTTATTTTCCAAAAAAATTGAAATTTACGAACTACTCTTTTTTCTTTCTGATCACTATCTTCTGGCCTATGATCATCGTGCTCGGAATCAAAACGATATTGGAGTCTGACTTTCGTTCTGTTATTGTGAAAAGGGTTCCGATTTCCTTAACGATAAGATCACTTTCGCCTGCCATGTCAACGTTGTCCCCGATCTTGAAAGGCCTTGCCAAAAGCAGGAATAGCCCTGCAATTGCCTGTCCCAACACTTGCTGGGTTGCAAAGCCAACTACCATGCCTATAAAACCGCCCAGTGCAACCCCTGCTACTCCACCAGCAACACCGCCAGCAATTGCTGCGAACAAACCTCCGATTCCAAGAATCTTCACCATGTTTTTCAGTGCTGAGGCCGTTGAGGCGCCGTACTTCGGCTCAGTCATTGCGTAGAAGAGCGATGCAATAGAAGATATGATCAGCCAGCCTATTGCGAGTGCTACTATTATGAACACATAGGGCGCAAAGTCTGCCACGACTGCAAGACCTCGCAAAGCAGGGAACTTTGCCACGAGGTCCGGAATGAAGTAGTAGAAGATCCAGTTCAGGACTCCGAGCACGATGACAGCAATTATAACGTATACAATCAACCTGCTGAGGGCAGCACCAACGCTGTCTTTTTCTGCCATGAATCTAAGTGTAGCCCCAGCCTAAAAATTTTTCCTAATTAATCAACTCAAGTCACATATATTGCGGGCTTTCCAGGTAGTGCCATCTTCCTCCTTTCTACCGGCATCGCTGTTGAATCCATTGAAACCCTGACCTGAAATTCCCTCTCCAGAAATTCTACGCTTTCCTCTATTATTTTTCTCTCGTTTGGAATCAGCTCGGCACTTCTGAATCTCTTGGCGAAGTTAGCAATCTCGGCTTTATCAACACCCTGTGAAGAAAGCCATTTCGTTGCCTCGCTCAACCCCTTTTCCGTTGCAATCTCCAAGGCTCTGCACTTCCACTCCTCTGCTGGATGTATGTAAACGATCCTGGGTTTCTCGACAAACTTCATGACTTCCTTTATGTCTTCAACAAGCTGCTCAAGGTATTTCTCGGCCTTCTCTGCTTCCTCGTCGATCTTCGCAGGATCGAATTCGGGATAACTTTCCAAGCTGACAAAGGTATCATGCTTTAGATGCCATAGCTCCTCGCAAATGTGCGGCGCGAAAGGAGCGAGAAGCTTTATCCAGTCGTCCAGAATGAGCGAGAGATTTTTTCCTCCCCTGCGAAGGTACCATCTGACAAGGTTCATGATCTCGAAGAAGGCAAAGTTCACGGCCCTTCTGGTCTGAAGCTTGTCCATTGCTTCTCTAACCTCCCTCACAGCTCTCTGGAATTTGCTGATCAGCCATCTGTCAAGCATCGTAGTCTCTGCAGGCTCCTTCAGATAGTGGTCCTTTACCAGCTCATAAAATCGCTCAAGATTTGCGGAAAGTCCTTCAATCTCTCTGCTCTTCCAGTCCGCATCGCTGTCGTACTCTGCAGAATGCAGAATGTACAGCCTTGTGACATCTGCTCCGTAGATTTCAAGAGCCCTCTTCATCGTAAGCAGCGGCCCCTTGCTCTTACTCATCTTCTGCCCCTCAAGGCTTACATAACCGTTAACAGCAATCGCCCTCGGCCAGAGGCTCTTTTCGAAAAGAGCAACGTGATGGAAGAGATAGAAGAGAAGATGGTTCGCTACCAGATCCTTTCCGCTGCTTCGCAGATCGACGGGATACCAGTATTCGAACTCTTTTCTGACTTGCCTTATAAGATCTTCGCTCAATCCTGAGTTCTTCGCTAATTCTAAACTGCCTTTTCCAAGAAGAACGTAATCCAGAAACTCCTTTGTCAGGTTTTCCGCTTTTATCTGGCCCGAATTTATGAATTTCGCGAGAATGTAATAGCACATGTAGATTGTTGAATCTGAAAGGCTTTCTATCAGCCATTCTCTGTCCCAAGGAATGCGAGTGCCAAGACATTTTCTTCTTGCACAGGCCTTGTCCTTAAGCCAGAGAATCTTGTTCCTGAATTCCTCCTTGTAGTACTCAGGAATTATGGTCATTGAATCGAGATGCTGGAGCACTCTCTGCTTCCACCCTTCATCCGAGTACTTCAGGAACCACTGGTCCTTGACAACTTTAACGACGCACTTCGTTCCGCATCTGCAGACAACAGGTTTCTCGCTGAATTCATAGAAGACATCTCCAATCTTCAGGTCTTTCAGCTCCTTGTCAACTTTTTCCTTGGCCTCCGAAACTTTCATTCCCGCAAACTTGCCGGTATTTTCCAGCATTACGCCCGTGTGGAATTCCTTCTTGTAGAGAATCTTTGTCGCCTTTTCCAACTCGGGATCGGTCTGATCCTTAATTTTCAGCTCCTCAACTATCTCCTTTGCCGGAACATCCTTGTTTCCCGAAGAGATTATCACGATCGGTTCTATCTTCGCGCCCAGATCCCTTAATGCGACAAAATCGTACGGAGCGTGTGCCGGAACGCTCATTACTACGCCTGTCGCGTTGTCCATGTCGACAAATTCGGCGCCAAAAATGGGCACGGGCCTGTTCACAAGCGGCACTATAACCTTCTTTCCTATGAATTCTCTGGCATCAACTTCTTCAACCAGCTCGACATTCCTGTCCATGAACTTCAGCTTCTCAAAGGCTTCCCTGCTCACAACCCACTTCTCTCCGTCGACTATCGCAATTACGTATTTTGATGGTTTGAGCCATATGTTAGTGACTCCAAAGATGGTTTCAGGACGAAGAGTTGCGCAGGGGAAGATTAGATCCGAATTCTCGAGTCTGAACTTTATAACGGTGAACTCAACTATGCTTGCTTCTTCACCCATGAGCAGATCGTGATCTTCAACGGGATTCTGGTCGTTCGGGCAGTAGCGCACTGGATGGCTGCCCTTTTCTATTAGCCCTAGTTCCTTCAGCTTCCAGAACTGCCACTCTATAAACTTCTGATAAGCAGGATCCATTGTGGTAAACTTCCTGCGCCAGTCTATAGAGTAACCAATCCTTTTCAAGGCGCTTAGAGCTTCTTTTGCAAAGTATTCAACTATTCTCTCAGGGGTTGTGAGCGTGAGCAGATCTTGATGCGGAACGTCGTGGTATTTTGTGTACACTTCCAGAGTCCTCTGATCTTGCTTTGCTATGAGCTCCGCTAGACCGATGATCGGTGTGCCTGTGACGTGAAATCCCAGCGGGAAGAGAACGTTATAACCTTTC
>CAYSRI010000098.1:0-1834 GCA_964433405.1 uncultured archaeon
TTTGTCAGTAATATCATAGACTACTCTTGCTATCTGAGGAACTTGTGCAGTTATTCTCTGAGATATCCTCCTCAGCTTTTCATAGGGAATCTCTACAAATTTTGCCGTCATCGCGTCTTCTGAAGAAACAACCCTGACGACGAGAATGTAGCCGTAAATTCTCTTTCCTTCTCGAACTCCAGTCGCTTTCAAGTCCAAAAGAACGGCGAAATTCTGGAATGAGTCGATGTCCTTTGTTTCTTCCTCTACGATTTGAGTTGCTTCTCTAAGAATTTCGAGTTTTTCCCAAGTTACTTCGCCAACGATTCTTATTGCTAATCCTGGTCCAGGAAAGGCTTTTCTTTCGGATATTTCATTTGGAATCCCAAGCTTTCTGGCTACCTCTCTTACCTGTGGTTTATACAGGTCCTTTATTGGCTCAAGTACCTTAAAACCGTACTTTGATGTATCAATTCCCATCTGCTCAAGAACATTGTGCTGAGTCTTAACTCCACCTACAGTCTCAACGATGTCTGCTGCAATTGTGCCCTGAACGAGGTATTTTGCATTCATTTCCTTAATAATTTTTCCAAGCACAGTGTAAAAGGCATCTCTAAAGGCTTTTCTCTTTTCTTCAGGGTCTACCTTGCCCTTTAAAGCCCCAAGAACCTCTTTCTTTGCATCATAAATGAAGGCATCAAGACCAAGATCACGAAGGAGTTTTACAACGGTTTCTGGTTCATTCTTTCTGCGAAGCCCATCATCAATGAATACAGCCTTTATTGGCTTTCCAAGTGCTCTGGCGACAAGAACTGCGGAAACTGTGCTGTCCACACCTCCAGAACATGCGGCTAGTACTTTATCACTTTCTTCAGGTTTTAGAGTTTCTTTTATTGCCTTCAGACTGGACTCTATATAGGCACTAGCATTGAAACTCATGCTGGCTATTTTGCTTCTTGATTAAATTCTTTTTCCTTCAGACAACAAGGATATCAATGAAACTATACTTATCCTTGGATTTTATTTCGCCAAAATTTAGCTTTAGTCGTTTTTTGAATATTGGGCCATCGTAGACGAAGGTATGAAATTCACCATTTTCTCCGCAAACATCTACAGATCTTTTCTTCATCTCTTCGATAAATTTCATATCAATCTCCTTTCCTAGCCATTCTCTGTCCAAAATACCGTCCTTTACGGAGCAAACAACAGCGCGAAAGCCTGATTTTATGAACTCCCTTACTACTTCTTCTCTTTCCATCTTCCATAACGGTAGATATGGTATAATTTTGGCTTTCTCGCAAACTCTTTCGATCCACTGCTTGTGTTCTTCGAGATCTATATCTCCAAAAATTCCTTGTGAGAAACCGAGTTCTCTTAATTTCGAGAGAGTCTGCAAAAAGTTCTCCTCGTAGTTTTCCCAAGAGGTTCTTATCTGAATAAGCTCGATGCCAAGTGCATCTGCCTGCTTTCTTAAAACCTCTGCACGGACTCCATGAGATCGAGAATACATCCCATCCTCTGTAACCGTGTTTATAAGCAATTTTACATCCATTCCATTCTTCAAAGCTTTGTAGAGGGCTAAACAGCTGTCTTTCCCACCACTCCATGATGCGAAAGTCTTCACGATAAAAGTTTAGGATGTACACTAAAATTTTTTGGTCAAGATATCAAATAAAGTTGAAAAACTAGGATTTCTTGAGATCTTTGCCTAGAATCTTCAGAATCCTTGGTGGGGTTTCTGACATTCTGACTGCAGTGTTAGGGATTAGAACTTCCTTTCCGTCTGGATTAAATTTAATGAAGCTGTTTCTAATCTTCCAGTGCGGATCTTTCAAAAGCTCTTGAAGTGTGTTTA
>CAYSRI010000098.1:1844-5556 GCA_964433405.1 uncultured archaeon
TAATAATTTTCCTTTAGTCCTCTTTCTGGCCTTGCTGACAAGTTCATTTACAGTGTATTTTTGAAGCTCCTTGTTTAAGGCCTCATCAAGCATCTTGAGTCTTTCTGGATCGTCCGAAATTCTGTCGAGGCTGTATTTGTAATCAGGCTCGAGATCCCATCTCTTGATGATCTTGAGCAGAGCCCTGAAGTCTGGATCTGTGGGTGTGGCTAAAGCGATGTAGCCATCTTTGACTCTGTAATAGCCGAATGGGTAAAGAATATAGTCCAATGTTCCATATCTTGTTCTTGATTTTCCGAAAAGGAAGCCGACGATTGTCGGAAATGCATGAACAACAGCCAAGGCATCATGTGTAGCCACATCCACGAACTGACCTTTACCGCTCTTTCTTCTTTCAATCAGAGCAATCATGGCCCCACATGCAGCATTAACCCCTGCCATGGCCCATGCTGCCCACATCCCTGCTCTCAGAGGATAAGAATGCTTTCCGGTGAGGTATGGATTGCCTATGATTGACGGATATCCATTGTAAGCCTGTGCTGTTAGATCAGAGTCTGGAACGTTGGCAAATTCTTTAGCTTTCTGTGTGAAGTGGCCATAGGGTGAAACAGCGACGTATATCAGGCCGGGATTTATCTCACACAGCTGCCTGTATCCGAGACCTATGGAATCGAGATATCCCGGTTTCATTCCGTCGATGATTATATCACAGGTCTTGATCTCCTCTTTCACTTTCTCGTCAAATTTCACTAGTTCTTTGTTTCTGCTTTCGACCAGATAGGGTCTACCGAAACCATCCATTTTTGCTCCGAATGGCGAAATATTCTTAGCCTCATCGTCGAAATCTACACGAATCACTTTTGCTCCAAATTCTGCTAGAAGCGATCCTGCAATCGCTCCAGCGAAGTTTTCACCCGAAATTTCGGCTACTTTGACATCCTCAAGTGCGAAGGGTTTATTGTCTTCCGCAAAAAGCTTCATTAAAGCCTCATCTCTACTCATCCTTCTCACCCTTGAAAACAGGGTCTTTTTCAGCATCCCAAACGGGCGGTGGAGCGCAGCCAGGCTGTTCGTCCCAGTAACCTATAACACCCTCCTTTTCGAGCTTCTTTATCTCGTCTTCGCTCATTCCGAGCCACTTTTTGAGAATTAGTCTGTTGTGGTATCCTACAGGTCTTGCGATCCACCTTATCTGTCCGGGAGTCGCGCTCATCGCTACAAAAGGCCCAGGGACTGAAATCTCACCGTAAAGACGATCTTTTATCTTTAATATGCTACCTCTTTCCCATCTCCAAGGATCATTGAAAACCTCGACGTCTCCTAGAACAGGAGACGCAGGAAATCCGAGATTCTTGGCATACTCCATAATCTCCGCAAGCTTGTGCCTCGAAACCCAATCTTCCAAGATTTGGTTGAGTTCTTTAATTTTATCTCTTCTAAATCGTTCCCCGTTCTTTAAACCATCGACCACACTTGAGAGGGCCTTGAACTGCTGATCGGTCATTATTGCGATCGCAACAAATTTTTCGTCGGCAGTCTTAAAGATCCCGGAAGGACTCGCGCACGGATCGATGTTGCCCGTTTTTCCGATCTCCTCTCCAGTCACACTGAAGTAGGTTATATCGTAAAGAAATCGGAGCAAACTTTCAGTTTGAGAGATGTCGATATATTGGCCCTTTCCCGTTTTTTCCCTGTAATAAAGGGCATTTAGAATTGCAAAAACAACCATCATCGACGGTAAATAATCCCCGAAGTAATCTGGAAGCTTATAGAACTCCTCAACATCTTCCCAGCCAGTTTTCACCGCTAGAGAGGCAACTCCTTGTGCTGCAACATCAAAGCTCGGGGCTTTACTTAGCGGGCCGTACTGTCCAAAGCCAGAGCAGCTGACATAGATGATTTTTGGATTAACCTTGCTTATCTGAGCGTACCCCACACCCATAGCATCAGCTAGCCCTGCTCTGAAGTTTTCTACAAAGACGTCAGCCTTCTTTGCTAGTTCGAAGATTATCTCTCTTGCCTTTTCATTTCTTGCATCAGCTGCGAGGAAGTACTTGTTTGCATTCTGGATCCCGTAAACGAGGTTCGCCCTGTTATAGTACCTTCCAAACACGGCAGCAAGCCTATAACGCTCACCTTCACCAGGTGTCTCTATCTTAACAACTTCAGCTCCGAATTGAGACAGGATTCTGCCCACATTTGGGCCAAATACGAAATGCGTTAGTTCAACCACTCTCAAACCCTTTAATGGCGGCTCTCTTTTCTCTCCTTCTTTAAATAAAGAATCCATAAAACCGAAGTAGTCCGTCATAGGCCCAAATACACCCTCCTTACTTCTTCATTTTTAGCCAACTCTTCACTTACACCCTTCATCCTTATCTTTCCGTTCTCTATGATATAGGCTCGGTCGCTAATCTGGAGAACTCTTCGCGCGTTTTGATCCGAAAGCAATATTGTAATCTTGTTTTCATCTCTAAGGGATCTTATGAGCTTGTAGACCTCAAGGGAAATCTTTGGAGCCAATCCTAGGCTCGGCTCATCTATTAAAAGTAGCTTTGGCGAAGCCATTAGTGCCCTAGCTATAGTTAACATTTGCTGTTCCCCACCACTCAAAGTTCCTGCCAACTGCATTCTCCTTTCCTTTAGCCTTGGGAACTTCGAATAAATGAATTCAAGCGAGCTTTTTCTTTTTTTCCAAGCTTCACCGTTAATGGCACCCATTAGAAGGTTTTCTTCAACAGTCAGGAATGGGAACAGTTTACGGCCCTCAGGGGCTATTGTAACGCCTTTTTTTATTATTTCGTAGGTTGGAAGATTCATTAAGTTCTCTCCGTTTAAAGTAATCTTCCCCTTCTTCGGTTTTACCACACCTATGATTGAGTTCAATATCGTGCTCTTTCCAGCCCCGTTTGGCCCTATTAGCCCGACTATTTCTCCTTTTTCTACTTTTATTGATATTCCATCCACTGCCAGTATTTTTCCATACCAAACTTCCAAATCCTCAACGCTCATCATACCTCTTCCTCTCCTATGTAAGCCTCAATAACTTCAGGTTTTCTTACAACTTCTTCTGGCTTCCCGTCTGCGATAAGCTTTCCATAATGCATCACAAGGACTCTTTCTGCAGATCTCATCAAAACTTTTAGAACATGCTCAATCCATACGATTGTCAGGTCGA
Organism: uncultured archaeon; assembly: GCA_964433405.1. Classification (GTDB taxonomy): domain Archaea; phylum Halobacteriota; class Archaeoglobi; order Archaeoglobales; family Archaeoglobaceae; genus WYZ-LMO2. The sequence continues at coordinate 5,023 of CAYSRI010000098.1, forward strand.
ATTCGCTCCTAATCCTGTTTATGAGCTTTGAAACGCTTTCAGCTTCTGCCGGGTTTAGTCCAGCCATAGCCTCGTCTATAAGCAATAGTTTCGGTCTTAATGCCAAAGCTCTCGCAAGTTCTAGCAATCTTAGTTCATATATTGCTAAATCTGATGCTAAAACATCTCTCTTTTTAAGTAGCCCGAATAGATCGAGGTAGTATATGGCCTCAGCTCCAGCTTCTGTCAATGTGATATTTTTTCCATAAGGACTTCCGAGAATTGCGTATAGGACGTTCATGTGTGCCGTCATGTTTGAAATTACTCTTGGATTCTGGAAAGTCCTCGCAATTCCGAGCTTGGCTCTTTCATGCATCTTTTTCCTTGTAATATCTAGCCCGTTGAATTCTATTTTCCCTTTGTCAGGAAGGTAGAATCCAGAGATCAAGTTAATCAAAGTACTCTTTCCTGCACCGTTTGGTCCTATTAGCCCGACTATTTCTCCTTTTCGATCTTAAAGCTCACGTCATTTACCGCTACGATACCTCCAAACCT
>CAYSRI010000099.1:0-3948 GCA_964433405.1 uncultured archaeon
GCTCATGCCTTCGCTTACAGATGAAGAAAGAAGAAAGATAGAAACACTGATGATTGAAGTCAAAGCTGCGTAGGATACTCCTCCACTAAAGACGAGAGCTTCTGGCGTGCAGGTATTGGGCACTCACTGTTCAACCACTCCGCAGATCCCTTGGGAATATCCCGATAAATTTTTAACAATTTTACAAAATAGAAGAGAAAGATTAACAACACTATTAAAAATTTTATTAACTCATCCTTCTGGGCAGATATGTATCAGCAATCAATCCAGTGATCGGAAAGGCAATTTCAAAGCCCGATATTAGTTGCAGGGTGGTCGTAGAAACGGTTGTAATGGGAGTTGCGGTTGGATTCACAGTAAGAGCAAATGCTATAAACGTTGACTTAACGGCTTGAACTCGGCAAAAACGCCTTCGGAAGTGAGAATGCCTTAATGAAACACATTGAGCTTTTCTATTCTGAAATAAACGCCATTGCACTCTGAAGTACCTTTTAAGAGCTCGAGGACATTTTGTATCCTCAAAAACACTCAAGAGAGACAAAAATTCATTCTAAATGCTCACCTTATAGTTATCCAAGCAGGGATGTAAATGGACGTATAGAATTACTCCTCCACCTATGCTACTGCTAATTTCCAAGCCAAACTTTTCAAAAAATTTTGAGGAAAATTCCAAAGTTTACATGGTGGGCAGATCACAAAATTCTTAGCTATACAGAGTTTTAAAGCAATATAAAGAAAACGCATCTGACATATAAAAAATAAAATAGGTTTTAAATCAATCTATTTTCCCCTTAAAGAGAACATTTAGCCCTTCAAGAACCTTCCTCGCTTTCTCGTTGTCATCAACTCGGAAAATTATCAAGGCTTTGTGTTTTTCCGATGTGAAGGCATAAACGTACTCGATGTTGATTTCTTCATCTCCCAAAGCCTTCGAAATTCTATACAATTCTCCAGGTTTGTCTTCGACTTCAACAGCAAGAACCTCGTTCAGCGTAACCGTAAAGCCCGCAGATTTCAAAGCGTTGAAAGCCTCGTCAGTTTTATCCACGACCATTCTTATTATTCCGAAGTCTCCTGCATCTGCAATCATGAATGCTCTGAGATTCACCCCTTTCTCATAAAGAACCTTCGTTACCGCAGCAAGCCTTCCAGGCTTGTTTTCAACAAAAACAGAAAGCTGTTTGACCATAAAAACCACCTCAAATCTTTCTTTTGTCTATAACTCTCTTTGCCTTACCCTCAAATCTCTGGATGGTCCCAGGATTTACAAGCTCGACCTTTGCGGAAATTCCCAGAACAACCCTAAGTCTATCCTCGACTTTTTTCGTTAAATTTAGTATATCTGCTGGCTTATCGATCTTTACTTTATCACTTAGCTCCACTTGGATCGTCATCTCATCAAGTTCTTCCTTCCTTTCAAGTACGATCATATAGTGCTCCCCCACTTCGGGGATCTGCATCAAAACATGCTCAATCTGGCTTGGGAACACATTCACACCACGTACGATGAGCATGTCGTCACTTCTACCCAGAATTCTCATGATCCTTGGATGAGTTCTCCCACAGTTGCACTTTTCCGTTTCCAGAATGGTAATATCACCAGTTCTCCATCTTATTAATGGCATGGCTTCCTTGCTGAGTGTTGTGACTACAAGTTCTCCTCTCTCACCCTCCTCGACATTCTCTCCTGTTTTAGGATCGATTACCTCAATAAGGAAGTGGTCAGCCCAGATATGGAGCCCATTCCTCTCAACGCATTCTGTGAAAAGTGGACCGCTGAGTTCTGAAGTACCGTATACATCGTATGCAGTTATTCCGGTTTTGTCTTCAATTCTCTTCCTAGTTTCCTCGCTCCAAGGCTCAGCGCCGAAGATTCCCATCCTCAAATTCGTTTCCCTTATACTTGTACCCATCTTTTCGGCATATTCTGCCATATAGAGGAAATACGACGGTGTGCAGGCGATCACAGTTACGCCAAGGTCTTTCATAAGATTTATCTGCCTCTCAGTATTTCCAGCAGAGACTGGTAAGGCGGTGGCACCGATTTTCTCAGCTGCATAGTGAAAGCCAAGACCGCCAGTGAAAAGTCCATATCCGTAGGCGATTTGCATTATGTCGGTGTTATTTACTCCACAGCTTACGAGTCCTCTGCAAAGGCTTTCAACCCAAACTCTTATGTCGTCCTCGGTGTAGCCGACAAGCGTCGGCTTACCAGTTGTGCCACTAGAAGCGTGAAATCTGACGATCTGCGAGATCGGGACTGCAAACATTCCAAAAGGATAGTTGTCTCTTAGATCTTGCTTTTTCGTGAATGGAAGCTTTTTGAGATCTTCAAGGCTCCGAATGTCGTCCGGATGTATTCCAAGCTCTCTAAACTTCCTCTTGTAGAATGGCGAATATTCATATGCATTTCTAACCAATGCCTTCAGTTTCTTTTCCTGTATCCGTTTCAATTCCTCTAAAGGCATCCTCTCAATCGATGGACTCCAGAACATCTTTCCACCTCTTTCATCTCAAACACACTATGTCTCCTAGATTTAAGCTCTTTCCTAAGTAATCCATGGTCGCGAGCTACTCCCCTGGGCTAAAGTCTAGAGCTTCCGGCGTTAAGCTAGAACTTCACGTTTCCAGCTCATCTGCCGGTTCGGGAAATAAAGCATCCAATGCAGATCTCACGGGAACATTTTTTTAAATTTTATCTAAAACATATTTAAAGTTTATCCCATTCATCTCAGAATACCAGTTTTGTCTTCAAATATCTCTCTTATAAAAGCATTGAACTATAAGAGGATTCATCTGCTTGGCCCGCAACCCTAATCTGTTAAAGACTGAGAGAGCTGCTTTATCCCATAGACGAATATGTGCTCCTTATGGAAGGGCTCAAGTCTGTCGCTTTGGAGGACCTTAAAGTCCTTCGAAATCTCTTCCAAAACCGCTTTAAAAACTTTCTCGGCTTCTGCAGTTGAATCTATACTCTTGGCCTTTACCATCATCAAAATTTTTCCACCGTTCTTAAGAAAGAATTCGGAGTTCAATTTTAGGATTTCAACCTGATTTCTCTGCGAGATATCCTGATATATTAAGTCAACCCTTTCGACGATTCCGCTGTATTCCCAGGGCTTCGAAGCGTCGCCAAAAATAGGTATTATGTTTTCTCTGCTCTCTGCCAAATCTAAAAGTTTTTTAAACGGCTTTGCGGAATACTCGACTGCATAAAGGATACCCTCGTCTACGATGTCTGCAAGGTGGCTTAAGGTAGTTCCGGTTGCCGCACCCAGATAAAGAACTTTTTCTTTGCCTTGTAGATCTATCTCGCAACCTTTTACAAGCATCGCTGATAGTTTACTCCTCCAAGGTGTCCATTCTCTGTATCTTTCGCCATCGTACTCGAAAATTCTCTCCCCGTAGTGGCTACCGTACCTGCTTTTCGTTGCAGGAACGTTTCCAAAAAATTTTACGTTTCTCATAGCCTTCTAAGCTCCTCAAATCTTTTGCTCACGGCCTCGTAAAGCCCTTCTTCAAGTTCGCCCCGAAATAAGTCTATCTTCGCCGCAATTGAAATCTTCGAAGCTAAATACCTCGCCATTTTCCCTCTCTTGTTCTTTGGCAGACTCCTTATAAATGGGTGAGTAAATATGATTCCGTGTTTTGGAATCTTTGCTTCTTTTCCCTTTCTAATTCTAGCAAGAGCCTTGTAAAGACTCCTTTCAGCACCTACTATCTGAATTTTACTTGCCGAGGCTTTTGCAAGGTTTTCAAGACTTCCAAATTTTTCCATTAGCTTCGCCCCTATCTTGGCTCCTGCCAGTTCCGTAAGATTTGGCGCAATTCTCTCCATAACTGCTTCTATTTCTTCCTCAATTCTCTTCCTAAGATTTTCGAGGTTCGATATGGTTTCAGCAAAGTTCTCCTGAATCTCAGTATCCCTTACTTCTTCGAGTTCCCTCT
>CAYSRI010000099.1:3958-5448 GCA_964433405.1 uncultured archaeon
ATAGCCTCCTCAACCTCTTCAAGAGCTTTGACGAGTGCGATTACATACTTGTCGTCGCTCCTTAACTCTCTCTCCACCTTTTCCCTAGCAATTTCTATTGCCGTTTTCCTCAGCAATCTATAGTAATCCTTACCCAAAATCTTTATACCCACTTCTGAGAGATTAAAAGGCAGCGGATTGGGATTAATTGCCGCCTTAAATGATTCTTTCAAGTTTTCCGAAACCACAACTCGTCCATCAAATTTTCCGAACCAGAGGTTATAGCTCAATTTCTGCACACCTCCCTGTTTCCTATGTACTCATGCCCGATAAAATAACTTTCGAAGTCTCTAACCAAAGCCATCGCACAGATTTTAGAGAAAATAAAGATTAAAAGTTTAACGCAAACTTTGGTCGATGATTGAAACGAATGAAGTTCTTTCCAAGTTGTTATCAGGAAGAACTATCGTCAGCAAGGAAAACCTGGGAAGAAAAGCAATAATCTCAGCTTTAAAATTCCTCGACTTAAAAATAAATGACTTTACCGGGAGATCTGGAAGAGGTTGCCCTGAGCCCACTGAAACAGTGGCAAAAATTCAAGAATCCAAAAAATGCCAGTCAAATTGAGTCGCTTTGGCATTGAAAAGTAGAGGGGCTGAACTAGCCCTTTAAAAGCTCCAAAGCCTCTTTAACTTCCGCATTCTCGTGGACTATCATCGAAATGGCTTTTGTCATTTTTGTGGGATCTCTGGCCTGGAATATGTTCCTTCCTATTGCGACGCCTCTCGATCCCGCATCCATTGCCATTCTCACCATATTGAGGATCTCTTCATCACTGTTCATCTTGGGGCCGCCTGCGATCACCACAGGCACAGGACAGCCCTCGACGACTTTTTTAAAGCTTTCGACATCACCTGTGAAGTTCGTTTTGACTATATCAGCACCCAACTCCGCTCCAACCCTAGCAGCCAAACTTACCGCCTTGGGGTCAAATTGATTTACTTTCTCGCCCCTTGGGTACATCATTGCCAGAAGAGGCATTCCCCACTCAGTGCAGATTTTGGATATCTCTCCCAAACTTTTCAACTGGTCAGCCTCTGTTTTGCTTCCGATGTTTATATGAATGCTAACTGCGTCGGCTCCAAGCTTTATAGCTTCTTCAACCGTGCATACAAGCACTTTCTCATTCGGATCTGGCGAAAGGCTCGTTGAACCGCTAAGGTGAACGATTAAACCAACATCTCTGCCGTAGCCACGGTGTCCAAAAGCAACGATCCCCTTATGGAGAATGACGGCATTGGCTCCCCCTTCCGCAACTGCATTAATAGTCTTTGACAGATTTACAAGCCCCTCTATTGGTCCCATTGATACACCGTGGTCCATCGGTACAATAACGGTATTTCCCGTATTTCTGTTTATAATTCGCTCAATTCTAATCTTTTTTCCGATCATGCTAATGAGTTTCAAAGTGGCAATATAAATCTTTCTCTTCTAATTTTCATTTTTAATCT
>CAYSRI010000100.1:0-3535 GCA_964433405.1 uncultured archaeon
GAGCCAGTCCAGCAAACCCGAGTAAACCGCCGACTCTACGGCCGTTTTCACCTCACTGTTTGTGAGCTTCCCTTTTGTCTGCCCTTCAAATTGAGGATTCGGAACTTTTACACTTATAACCGCGGTCAGCCCCTCTCTGATCTCAGCCCCAGCAATAGGCTCGAACTTCTTTATATTCTTTCTTCCATACTCATTAATCGCTCTTGTAAGCCCTGAGCGGAAGCCTATGACGTGCGTACCGCCATAGGGATTTCGTATGTTGTTTGCGAATGCCAATATATTTTCGATTTCTGAATCAGTGAACTGGAGAGCGACCTCAACCAAAACTCCGTTTTTTGCATCGTTGATGTATATAGGTTCATGAAAAACCTTTTTTCTCTTGTTTAATTCCTTAATGAGTCCAACAATTCCCTCATCAAATATATATTCTTCTGAGATTCCTCTTCTTTCATCTAAAAGCAAAATTCTAAGACCTTTGCACAGGTAAGCAATCTCTTTCAGCCTCTGGGAAACAATCTCAAAGTTGAATTCAGTTACTTCGAAGATCTCGTCATCGGGTTTAAATCTAATAATTGTACCTGTCTCGTTGCTCTCCCCTACGACTCTGAGCTCCGTCTTGGGATTCCCCCTTTCGTATCGCTGGTAGTATATTCTTCCATCTCTTTTGACCCAGACTTCAAGCCACTCTGAAAGGGCATTAACTACGGAGACTCCTACTCCATGAAGCCCACCTGCGACCCTGTAAACTTTATTGCCAAATTTTCCGCCCGCATGAAGTTTTGTCATTACAACTTCAAGCGCGGGTCTTCCAGTTTCGTGAAGATCTACAGGTATGCCTCTGCCATTATCCTCAACGGTCACAGAGCCATCTGCATGAATTGTAACCTTTATGAAGTTACAAAATCCGGCTAGGGCTTCATCAACGCTGTTATCAACTACTTCCCACAGTAAGTGATGAAGCCCTCTGACTCCAACACTACCTATATACATTCCAGGTCTTTTTCTGACAGCTTCAAGATCTGAAAGAACTGCAATGTCCTTTGCGGAATAATCGCTATTTTTTGAGGTTTCAGCTTCCATTTTATCCACAAGAGATGTAGTTTTTCTGTTAATAAGGTTTTTGAAGTCTCTCAAAATTTAAAAGGCAAAAAAGAGATGAAAGAAAGGGAAATTTTTTAATACTTATAAATTTAAGTTAAACCATGGTGCTGAAAGGTTTACCATCCACAATGAATGACGAATACCAGCTAAATCTTCACAAGGTCTTACAACATGCTGCGAGAGTCCATGACGAAGTTGAAGTTATCTCCTACCGAACTCTACAAAATGGAAAAGTGCACACATTCAACTATCTCCAAATTTACGAAAGAGCTTGTGCAATGGCAAATGCGCTTGAAGCACTAGGTGTTAAAGCAGGTGACAGAATCGCGATCTTGGGATGGAATGATCACAGGTATTTCGAGAGCTATTTCAGTGTTTCAGGTATTGGAGCAGTTTTAGTACAGCTAAACATTCGATTGCATCTCAATGAGCTTGCCTACATTGCCGATCATTCAGGTGCTAGAGTCCTGTTCTTTGACGATACCCTTGTCGAATTGGCAGAAAGATTAGCAGAAAAACACAGATTCGATTTTTATGTTCTAATGACTGACAAAAGCCCCGAGGAAATCAAAACGAAGCTAAAACCGATTTACTATTATGAGGAACTAATTAGCAAAAATCCAAAGAAAAGAGATTGGGAGGATATCGACGAAAAATCGGCTGCTACTGCTTGCTACACGGCTGGAACAGTAGGTAATCCAAAAGGTGTATTCTATTCACATAGAGCCCTAATTTTGCAGGCTATAACCTCTGCCGCAGTTTTTAACTTTAGCAGTTCAGACGTTTATCTCCAAATAGTGCCATTCTACCATGTGAACGGCTGGACATCTCATTTGGCTTGTCCAATGTTCGGGGTTAAGCTAGTACTTCCCGGACTATACAATCCTGTTCATTTAACAAACATAATACTAAACGAAAAGGTTTCTATAGCCTCAGGAGCTCCGGCAATCCTATCGCCTATTTTGGAGGTTTTAAAGAGAATTGCACCGACAGCAAGATTAGACAGACTGAGACTTATAAGTGGATCTACAGAACCGCCCCTAGAAATGATAAAGAGCTATAGAGAATTGGGAGCCAATGTGATTCATGCATATGGCGCAACTGAGACTTCTCCACTCGTAACTGCCAATATCCCGAAGCCCCGGATATTGGCTTTGTCAGAGGATGAGCGTTTTATGCACATGAAGAAGCAGGGATTGTTTGTCTTTGGAGTTGAAGCGAAGTTGATTGAACCTGCTACTGGAAAGGAGTTGCCTTGGGATGGAAAAAGCGTTGGAGAGCTTTGGCTTCGCGGTCCTTGGATAATAAAAGAATACTATAACGATCCAAGAACAAAGGAAAGTGTAACGGAAGACAAGTGGTGGAAGAGTGGAGATGCAGGAACAATAGATGAATTGGGATACTTCCACATAGTTGACAGATTAAAAGACATTATAAAAAGTGGTGGAGAATGGATACCAAGCATTGACCTTGAAAAGACAATAATGAGCCACCCATATGTGTATGAAGCTGTGGTCGTAGGGGTGCCCCACCCAAGATGGGGCGAAAGACCCCTAGCACTTGTGGTACTGAAAAACCCTTATAGAAACAAGCCGAAGGAACAGGTTGAGACCGAATTAAGGGAACACATGCTAAAAAGGTTTGCAAGGTGGCAGTTACCTGACAGAATCATCTTTGTTGAGGAAATCCCCAAAACAAGTGTTGGAAAGATAAACAAAAGGCTTCTAAGAGAGAAGTATCGAGACATCTATATAAAATAGTTTTTAATTTTTTAGTAAAAATGGTTATAATACTTATCATGAATTAAGATAAGGAACTAAGATCCAAGATAATTATTGGACGGATAACTGAAAAAGATGACTCGTAACGTGCCTTGAGGAGTCTTAACTAAACCCAAGCACCTCTTTAGTCAAGATATAAAAAAATTTATAAACATTAAAAACCACAAATCTTAAATACCCCATCATGCTTATACTCATCGTGTGGAATTCGAACTCTGAAAGGGTATTTGAGCAGTTTAAGGAAACTAAACAGAAGAGGTGGTCTCCTTGTTAGAGTTGCTGTCTCTCGTAGTTGCTTACACTTTCGTAAATGGTTCCATGTATTTAGGGATGGCACTTGGATTTACGATAACAACAGGGGTTCTTAGGATCTTCAACTTGGCATACGGAGCGATCTTCCTAATAGCAATCTATGGAACTTGGATGTTCTGGAACGATATCGGTTTCGGGCTCATCGAGTCAATTATCTTAGCGATTTTGCTCGTAGCGACGTTTACCTATGCAGTTTACAGAGTGGTGATCCTAAAATTCGCAGATCTCGAAGACTACATGCTTGCAGCACTAGTCGCTGTATTTGTGATTGTAGAAGAGCTGATTGGTTATGCATACCCGGAGGTAGTAGGTGTCTATGTTCCAACGATGCTCTACACAGA
>CAYSRI010000100.1:3545-4954 GCA_964433405.1 uncultured archaeon
TTCCCTTCGGTGTTGCCAGCATTCCCGGGCAGGATTTGGTTGTTTCACTGGTCTCGCTTGCGATGTTGGGTATCTACTTATTGTTCTTTATAAAAACGAAGAACGGATTCATAATGAGAGCAATCAGTCAGGACATGTTCGCCTCAAAACTCGTCGGTGTCAATTTCAACAGAACATTTGCCCTCGCAATGGTCATAGCTTCAATTCCGCCAGCAGTTGTAATGCTACTAATCTCACCAGTGTGGGCATTGAATCCCTACATTGGCTGGACCGTTTTCACGTATGCTATCCTTGTAGCGGTGCTGGGGGGATTAGGTAACCTGAAGGGAAGCATAATGGCTGCATATATCATCGGCTTCATTCAGGCTTCGGTTGGTTTCTTGCTAGACCCAAGGCTCATGCTTCTTGTTGCACTTATAGTGGTCATGGCAGTTTTAATACTCCGTCCTAAGGGGTTGGCTAGGGCGGAAACCATATGGTGATGGCCTATGGTAAAGCTTGAGCCGAGAAGAGGCAGGATAATCATACACTTTTTTGGAAGAAAATACGAATGGACTATAGAGCCAAGATATTGGAGAAACCCGATAATAGGTTTGATTCTATGGCTCTCTTTGCCGTTGCTTTTGTACTTCATAGCAACATTGGTATTTAACTATAAACCTATTGCCCTAATGTCAACTCTGATCTTTGCAAACCTTCTGATTATGATGGCGGCCCCATTTAACCTTCAGACTATTGGTACTGGGCGGCTCAATTTCGGACCTCACTTCTTCTTAGCTATTGGAGGCTATACTGCGGCCCTACTAAGCAGGGATTATGGCTTCAGTCCCGCATTGACTCTCCCAGCGGCTTTTTTGGTAGGTGCTATTGTAGCATTAGCCCTAAGTCCTATTACCATAATTTCTAGAGGAGTCTATTACGTCCTGATAACGTTATTACTGCCCTTCATACTGGGTGAAATAACATATTGGCGCTCCGACATTTTTGGTGCTGAAACAGGAATTCCAAACGTAGGGCTTTTATTCCCAAGCACAGGTAACGTTACCTTTGACATCCTCATATTCGTCTACGTTTCGCTAGCAATATCGTTGGTATTTCTGTTCTTTGTTGACAGAACTCTGAGATCACGATATGGGTTTATGATGGGGGTTATAAATGAAGACGAAGATGTCGCCCGATCCTATGGAATAAACGTCAATCAAATAAAGATAATAACTTTCACTTTTACAAGCGGTGCAATGGCTGTATGCGGATGGTTCTTGGCACACTACCAAGGGTCTTTTACGGGAGCTGTCTGGTTGATGCCTTCCTTCTTAATCTTGGTCCTCCTAACAGCCACACTAGGTGGAAAAGGCGCTATATATGGCGTAGTCATAAGCGCGTATTTCGTTGCAACCTTAAGGGAAGTC
>CAYSRI010000100.1:4964-5306 GCA_964433405.1 uncultured archaeon
AAGGGTTACATTCGGAGAACTTTCAATAGTAATCCTCTTCCTAATCCTGTTGCTTCTGCTTTACTTCCTGAGAGAAGGTTTCTGGGGACTTTACAGGAAGAGAAGATACAGAGAGTACGAGCCTAGCATTAAAGTTAGAAGGCAGACTTGAGGTGATGAAATGCTAAAGGTTTCAAATCTGACTAAAAGGTTTGGAGGTATCGTAGCGGTAAATGACGTGAGCTTTAAGATCGAAAAGGGGGAAATAGTCGGGCTAATAGGACCAAACGGTGCAGGAAAAAGTACTTTGATTAACTTGATCTCCGGATTCTACCTTCCTGACAAAGGGAAAATAGAATTCAA
>CAYSRI010000101.1:0-2596 GCA_964433405.1 uncultured archaeon
GATCCTGAGAAGGGCTTTGAAAGAGGAGGAACTGAAGAAGAGGGAGGGCAAATAATCAAATTCCTCCTATTTTTCTTATAAAATCGATATCTTCTCTTGTTATTCCCCTTAAAGCCAGAAGAGTAGCAGAGTAAATCAAAATTGAAACTGGAATTATCAGAAGCATTGAGTTAAAGTTTTTGGCTATTAAGAACATTAAAATCGCACAAAGTAACGGTTTTGCAATATAACTTAACCGCGGACGGAGTTCAAATTCTCTGGCGCCTACATAGGCTAGCGTGAACCATAAAGCAACATTCGATGAAACCGTTGCAATTGCCGCTCCCACGATGCCGAGAATTGGGATCATTAGATAATTCAGGATAACGTTTAGAATCATCGAGACCATTATGGGATAGAAATAAAGATCAGGTTTCTCTTTTCCGCTGAAAACGCTGCCGTAAATTCCAAAAACCGGTGAAATGAGTAGAACGCTGAGAATCTGCATGGCCAAAAGCCCTGGAAGATATTCATCGCCATAGGCAAAGATTAAAAGATTCGGGGATATTAGACTGAGTCCAAACGCAGAGGGGATACACAGAGCAGATGAATACTTAAAAACTCTGGAGAAGGCCCTGGTTAAGTCGTCGCCTTCAAGCTTCACAAATACAGGCATCAAAACTGCCGGAACCGAGATCAGGCTTAGCACCGCTCCTACTACGCTGAATCCTGCCCTATAGTAAGCCACGTCTTCAGAGCTTAGAAAGTAACCTATCATTACCATATCCACGTTTGCAAAAATCGTTGCCGGGATCGAAAGAAGGGCTGTGAAAAGTATAAATCTCACGATCCTGTTCGTATCCACCCTTATTTTGTTTGAAAAAAGAAACCGATATTTTTTGAGGATGTAATTTAGGATGAAGAGGAAGGTAACAATGCTCGATATAACGACAGCGATAACTGCCCCGAACAGAGAAAAACCCATTACCACCAGCAATACTGTTAAAAAAAGCTTGCTAATGCCCGAAACTGAACAATTCAAAAAGTCTGCTTTAAAGTCATTCATAGCGTTTGCCATCCCGAGCAGCAGCGAATTGAGGGATGTGAAGAAGAGATAAAGGCTCAAAAGTTTCAATGGATCCGAAATTGGTTTATTAAATACGTAAGCAAGAAAATCCGAGAGAAAGAAAAGTGCTAAAGCAACCACAGCAGTCAGGAGCAATTTTAGGTTTATCAAAAAGCGGGCGTATCCACCGGCAAGCATGTAGTCTTCCAATTTCATTGCATCCGCTATGTACCTGGTTGCAGCACTTCTTATTCCCAGATCGGTGAATATAGAAACTATTGCAACCGCTGAAATTGAGAGAGAATAGAGACCAAAGAGTTCGGGCTTTAAAGCCCTTGCAAGAAATATTACTGTAACCAGACCAGTCAAATTAGCTATTAATGTGGAGGAACTGCTGTAGAGTACGTTCTTCAATACTTGCCGTGCGAGCACAACTTAGCTAATGCTCATGCTTTAAAAACTCACCTCTTCCTGTAGATTTTTTCTTTCAGACTTTTCGCACTCAAAATTTCTCCCAGAAATGCTTTCACTCTTGCAAATGATCAGATATCTGCCAATATTAAGAGCCTCGTAGATATCCCTTAATACCTTTTCCTTCTGCTCTTCCTGCGATGTCAGATCGCGCTTTTCTGAACATGTCTCTTAACGAAATCCTTAAGTCTTTTCAAGCTTACTCTCGTCTATATCAGTAGCATAGACGGGAAAATATGCAGTCTTGCAGTATCTCAAGGACCGTAATTGTAATGCTGTATGATATCAGTTCAATCTCGCATCGCTAAAAATGTGAATATCCACGAAATTCCAAGGCCTCCTTACCTAAAAATACACCGCTTCCCTCCTCAACTCTGCCTATCTCGAATCCTATCTCGCTTTCCTCAGCAGCAAAAAGAAGCTCGTAATCCCCACCACCATAAAGAAAAAGCTCTAAAGCCTTTTCTCTGTCAACGTATTCTGTTAAATGAGATAAATCAATCCCTGGATCTATCACAACCTTTACTTTGCTCTCCATGGATAGCAAATGGGCTGAAACTGAAAGACTATCGCTTATATCCGTTATCGCATTTGCGAAGACTGCAATCTTTAAACCCTCATCTATTCTGGGCTCAGGAGTATAAAGTTTGTCAGCATATGGTAGCTCCTCTCTTCTAAATCCTTTTTCTAGCATTTCAAGACATAGCTGAGCCTTGCCAAGCGGACCTGTTATGAAAAGCTTGTCTCCGGGCCTTGCTCCAGCTCTCGTTATCACCCTCCTTGCCGATCCAACCGCAAAGCCTGAGACTGTAAGAACCGGAGAAAAGTCTATATCTCCACCCGCCACTCTAACGCCAAATTTATCGGCCCATTCCTTAATCCCACTCATAATTCTTCTGAAAAGCTCCTGGTCTGCATTCTTCATGGAGATAGAATTGAGAAAAACCAAAGGCTTTGCCCCGCTTCCAGCCAAATCGGAGAGTGTAACTGCTACTGCCATTTTTCCGAATTCCTCTGGTTTCATAAATTTTGGAAAGTCGCTAATTTCATTGACTGTATCGCATGTAAAGACTAGAAATT
>CAYSRI010000101.1:2606-5278 GCA_964433405.1 uncultured archaeon
TGCATCATGTTTTCCAGCCGGAACATCTAAAGCTTCCCTGCCGAAAAACTCCTCCACGATCTTAAGAAGTTCGAACTCTTTCATATTCCGAGAGGATCTTGCTCGTTACATAAAGACTCGAATAACTCTCCTTTCCTAGGCTAACAGCCATGAAGTTACCTAATGCTCTGAGAGTGTCTTCAAAAAATTCGCCGTGAGCAAATGCACCTATGCAGATAGCAACTTCGTCCACTATAACTTCAGGGCTGAACTTCTCCCCCTTTTCGCTCAAGAGAACTACCTTTTTGCCTTTAACGAGCTTGGAAAGATTCAAATCGAGGATCTCTATTAACTTCTTATCTCCGCTCTTTATCGTTCTTTCCTTTAAGAGAGTTTCCATTAAACCCACAAAACGATTGTAGTTTCTTGGCAATCTCGTGTCACTCGAAAACCTTATGATCATCCCATTTATCGTGTGGACGTAAACTTCAAAATTATTTCTCAACGGGGAATCAAGTAGTAGCAGAAGGCAGTGGTGCAAAATGTCAGGCCTCCCCCTTTTCTCCCTATACTTAAGCCTATCCATCGCTGAATGGTGCTTCGAGTCGTCAAGCAAGATCTCCTCAACCTTTTTCCTCCTCCTTCTGGCATCTGAGATTACTGCGGAATGGTTCCTAATTTCCGGTGGGACCAACTCAAGTCCTGCTTCAAGAAAAATGAAGTAGTCCATAATTCAACTATTCAAAGGATAAAAAAATTTGGATGTGTGAACTACCCCCTCGCTCACGCAAGGGGCTTTTCGTTTCATCGAAAAAACTTGCCCCTCGATTACTTTCCGACAAGGAATTACGAGAGGCAAAGGCCTCCCTCTGCGAGCCTTCGGATCGCAGCTCCTCATTCAGTTTGTCGGGAAGGAATTGTAGTCTCTTTCCGCCTCCCAATCGCAAAAAACTGGGCAGGAAAAATAGAGTTTTTTTACTCCCATCCCACCTCCCCTGTTGTATCCCCTCCCTTTCGAAAGGGGACTTAGCAGCAACAGAAAGTTAAACCTTCTACCCTACTGGTCTTAATAAGAAAGAGGCACGAAAACTGAAAAATTTCAAAGCTCGAATTTTTCATAATTCCTAGTTTCAAAAGTTAGCGCTGGGGGTGGGATTCGAACCCACGCGGGCAAAGCCCAACAGCTTAGCAGGCTGTCGCCTTACCACTCGGCAACCCCAGCAGCAGAAATTTTATAACCATGAGAGTTATAAAGTTTTTCTCGACATTATCAATAATTACAAATATAACCTTATTGTATTAAAGTCAAGTTCTTTTCGCTAAATCAATCGAAAAATTTTTTTAATTTTTTTACGTATCATTTGGCTTTATGAGATTATTTCGAGCCAAAAAACACTCTAATTCGCCAAAACAAAAGTTATAAATACCCAATGTTTCATAATTTATTATGGCTTCGGTGTATGGAGAGAATATTAAGGATGTAGACATTTCAAAGATTCCAAAACCTTGGCTGAAGTTCTACGACGAGGGCGTCAAACCGCACATCGATTACCCGCTGATACCGCTTTACAAGATTTATGAAAACAATGCAAAAAAATTCCCCGACAAGGTGGCATTCGATTTTCTTGGGACTAAGCTGACATTCAAACAAGTCGACGAATCCTCAAAAAAAGTTGCGTCTTTTCTTTACGACCTAGGTGTTGAAAAGGGGGACAGGATTATAGTAGGTCTTCCAAACACCCCGCACTTCTCAATTGTCGCAAATGCTATTTTAAGGGTAGGAGGAATAATGGTTCAGTGCAACCCGATATACTCGCCTAGAGAGCTCAGACACATAATCAAGGACAGCGGAGCTGAAATAATGTTCGCAATAGAGAACATGTATCCCAACTTGGAGCCCATTGTAGCAGAGGGTGCCTTCAAGAAGCTGGTTATCTGCAAAATTGAGGATTATCTAAAATTCCCACTGAATGTTCTCTTCAAGGCATTCGTTAAAAAGAAGAGGATAGGGGACATAAAAATTGAGCCGAGAAGCGAAATAATGAACTATTCGGAATTAATGAAGTACCCGAAGTCCGAAAAGGTCGCAGAAGTAGATCCGAAAAATGATGTCGCGGTTTTCCAGTACACTGGTGGAACCACAGGGCTACCAAAAGGCGCCATGCTCACCCATTATAACCTAGTCGCTAACGCGCACCAGATTGCCAGCTGGGACCCAAAGGCAAGTTCCAATGATGTTTACCTTGGCGCATTGCCAGCTTTCCACAGCTATGGTTTCTCGATGGCAAATGCAGGAATTTTACTTGGCGGTAAAATAATTCTGATTCCGGATCCAAGGGACTTTAAGAGCTATCTAAAGCTTATTCAGAAGCACAGGGTTACAACATTCCCGGGAGTTCCAACTATGTACATAGCGCTTTTACAAGACCCGAATCTCAAGAAATACGATCTCACCTCTCTCCGAGCTTGCATAAGCGGTGCTGCACCGCTTCCAGTTGAGGTTAAGAAGAGATGGGAGGAGGTAACGGGAAGCAAACTCGTAGAGGGCTATGGCTTGAGCGAAGCTTCGCCAGTCACTCATGCAAATCCGCTATATGGACAGAATAAGGCGGGCAGCATAGGATTGCCATTCCCTGACACACTTGCCGTGGTCGTAGACGACGACGGAAACATACTGCCTCCAGGACAGGTCG
>CAYSRI010000102.1:0-3322 GCA_964433405.1 uncultured archaeon
AAATACCGATACTAAGAGGGTTGCAGTGAACATTTCCATTAGCTTTTACGCTCCAGCAAACAAGGGGGACACGCTAGTTGCAGAAGCTGAAAAGGTTAAGGGAAAAAGACTTGGCTTTTACAGACTAAGAGTTTTAAGGGGAAATGAGATAATTGCCGAGGGTTCCGCGATTGCCTTGCAAAAAAGTTAAATATTTCATAGGCAAAAATAATACTTGATAAACAATATTAAAGCTTTAGCTATGAAAAGGGCTTCAGGAGTAGCTTATTCGATTATGAATTCATGGAGAAGGAAATATCTTAAAGGAAAAAGAAAAAGAAACAAGCCAGTTGTTAAGAAGGATTTTGTCAGAATTAAGGAAACTCTCTATCTACAGGAATGGCAAGATCAGGACAACTGTAAAGCCAAGAGAGCTGTATTTGGAGTTCGATCTAACCAGAGTTTGGTTTAAGAACAGAATCAGAAACCGTGAACTCGGAGAGCTGATAATGAGAAGGTATGAACTAATAATCACAGTTAGAAAGCAAGTTGAGGAATCAGCTTATCATGAGAAAATTGGATGGGATCTGAACCTGTTCAGCATCGATGGCTTCTCGCCAAAGTACGGATGGATTAAGATCGATCTGAGCAAGATCTACCATGCTCACAAAGTTCATGAAGTTAAAAAAGGGATGCTCAGTCTAAAGCAGCTAAAAAGCACTCTCTGAAGAAAACTATCTCCAAGCACGCTGAGAGGGAAGAGAACATAACAAAGGACTTCATTCACAAACTGACCAAAGAAATAGCAAGAACATTCCCAAATGCTATTCATGGATTCGAAGACCATAGAAAACAGGGAATGTGATGGAAATTCAATAGAGCATAACAGAGAAGTTTCCAAGCAGAACTGGAAGCATAAAGTTTGGCGCATGAGCTACAAAGCTAAGGTTAAGCTTGTTTCTCCCAAGTCTTCCACCTGTCCCATGTGGAGGAGAACTGAAGCTCCGAAAGGGAAAGGCTGAATGTCCTAAATGTGGTTGTGATAAGCTTCCGATGAGCTCGAGAGGAGAGCTGAGCCTGATGAACTCCAAGACCTGTATAGGCTTAAGCCTATATGGGTTGACCCCTACGGCTGAATCTGCTCCAAAAGATCGTCGCAAACAGCAACTATGTTTTCATTCGCCTTTTTCAGAACTTCCAGAGGATTCGTACCGTCGGTTCTGAGATAAAGCTCAGGGTCCCCGACCAAAGGATGAGGAATGTTGTACCTCACAAGTACGGTTCTGCTGTCTTGGGACAGGTAGTGCTGAAGAAGGTTAAGATATGTGTGATCCTCTCCCTTCACGATCAGCTTTACGTAGTTCTTTCCGAGTTCAACTATCTTCAGCATCACCACTCACCCTTTCCGTATGACTTGGAAATTTTCCTTTTCTCTTCTTTCCCGCAGTTAGGACATTTAAGCTTTCCTCCCTCCAAAAGAAGCTCGGATTTACAGGAACTGCAATAAGCCTTAAGCACACCCATTTCCGGTTCCCTTATCGAGATCTTCGGCGAACTGTCGAGAACTCTGGCCCTAACGATATCAAAGTAGTTTATCGCATCGCTTATGTTTCCAACTCTATCTCCTATGTTCGACACGTGAAGCAAGGCAAGCCCAGTATGTGCAAGGTCTCTTTCCTCGCCCTTCTTTCTGGCTATTTCTACCATTGCAAAGCTGTTCCTAAGCTCAACAACTCTACCAACAACGATGTCCCCCTTTTTAAGCTCAGGAATGCTTCTGAAACTTTTTATACTTGCCTTCTTGCCCTCAAACTCAAGGATTCCAGCAACAGATGCATAAAGCTCTCCTTTCTCTTCGTAAACTCCGTCTCCAGCCTTATACTCTTCCACACTCCCAATCTTATCTCCAGGAAACACGATCATCTCTCTCAATCCTGTATACCTCTACGGGTATGTACTTAAATGCCTTTTCATGAAAGGAGTATGTTCTCTTAAGAGGGATCATTAACTTCCAGATGTGTGTAACCCTGAAGCCTCTCTCCTCAGCCCTTTTTCTTACAAAAACCTCGCTTCCCGCTGAGTGGATAGAGTAAATCGTGTCGGCGATATCGAAGGCCTTTTCCAGAAAAGGCCTATCTGCATGCCTTCGCTGAATTCCGAAGGGTGGATTCATCACTACCGTGACTCTACTTCTCAGTTCCAAATTCCTAACATCGCATGCGATGAAGTCAACAGAAACTCCCATCTTTTTCGCATTGGTCCTGGCTATCTTTAACACCTCCCTATCAATATCCACACCAACAGCGTAAGCACCGAGCATGGCTGAACCGATGGCCAGAATTCCTGTCCCACATCCGAGGTCAAATACTGTCACAAGATCCCCGTAAAGCTCTGCGTTACTCAAAATGAAGCTTGCAAGGTTTGCTGGAGTTGTATACTGTTCAAGCTGGATCTTCGGATTTCTGAACCCTTCAAGGCTCTCCAAAGCAATCTCAAGTCTTTTCTTCAACTAAGCTCACCAATCTTGCTGGCAAGCTTTGCAAGGACTTCCTTTCTCTTTCCTTCTACGAATTTCAGAGATCCGACGACGAGGTGCCCCCCGCCGTCTATGCAGGCATTCACTTCTCTTTTCAGCTGCTCAACAAGTTTGGGGATGTCAAGATTGACACCCTCGCTCCTGATGATCGCAAAATCTGGTCCGTACCCTATTGTTACAATTTTGTTGTATTTCTCCTTGAGCCGGTCGTGAATCTCCCCAGTGAGCTTGCCCGGAGGTGGAAAAGTGAACTTTTTTGAATAACTCTCAACGTCGAAGGCAGCCAAAGCAACGCCATTTGGCAGAATCTGAACCTTCACGTTCTCAAGTCCCGTGCTTAGCTGTTCCTCAATCGCTTCTTTTGCGTAACCTGAAAGAAGTTCAACGAGCTTTTTCTGCCTGTCTTTTCTTCCAAAACCCAACAGTTCGTGTACAATTGTGCTGGCAGATTTGAAGCGAAGGTAGAAGCCCTCAAATTCCACAGCAAGTGCGAGATCCTTCAGTTCCTCCCTGCTCAGTCCTGAAAGTTCAACGTATTTCTCCACAGCTCCCTCAGCACGATCGCCAACCACCGATATCGCTGCTAGGTGCGTTAAATCTAAATCGGAGATCATTCTTGCAATCTCAACACATAGGACACCAGAAGTAAAATTGCTGTCTCCTCCAACCTTGTAGGGGTTTATGTGATACAAAAGGTACCTGTCAACACCCTCATCTGGATAATGGTGGTCTATTGTTATTACATCCGCTCCGAAAAGGATGAACTGCTGAATCGCTGGGAGATCCTCGTGCCCTGAACCGTTGTCA
>CAYSRI010000102.1:3332-4477 GCA_964433405.1 uncultured archaeon
CGAGCGGAATTCTGTCTCCATACCTCTCCGCATCCTCCAAACTTTCGTCAAGATCCCTCACGAGATCTTCAAGCTCGTAAAAGGGAGCTCTTGAGACCTTTCTCTTCACCAAATAGTACTTCGCTTCTTTGTCATTGTATACATTTTCAACGAGCTTTTGAAGGGCCAGCTCGAGTGCAACGCCACCACAGGTGCCATCCGCGTCCCAGTGGTGCCTAATTATTATAGGTCTTGATTTATAGACTGCCCTTTTCAGTTCTCTGGCAACCGAGATCATGTCATCCCTGAGTCTTTCGAGCACATCACTTTCGATGAGAAAACCCCTGAATTCCGGCTCGCAGGCCTTCTCGATTTCTGATTCAATTTTCTTCCTTATCTCATAAGCCTCCTCTCCCAAAATCTTTTCAACTTCAAGCGCATCAATGCCATTTCTTCTCACTGTGCCGATGACTTCAATCGCCTCATCAAGGTCGGCATCGAAATCGTCGAAAACGGTACAGTTAACGCTTCCCGAACCGTCCACTATCGTGAATATCTTGGCAATTGCAGTCTCTTTCGAGTGCGTCACTATTCCTCGCACCTTTACCATCCTTCCCAAGAACTTATGGGCTTCTGAGATCGGGATGACTTCAAGATCCTTCGAGAGTTCGACTACTACGCAGTTCGGCAGCTCTGCTGGGGCTAAATCGATTTCGCCACCCACGCCTATATTGGTGATCTTGACAACGATCTCATCGCCTTCTCGAATGTTCTGAACTAGTTTCTTGGGAATTAAACCCTTAAGTCTTCTGTTAAGGCTTACAAAAGCTCCGATATCAGTAATCGATGAAACTGAACCAACATAAAATTTTCCTATCCTTAGATCTTCTATTCCGCAACTATTACCAATCTTAAAAGCATGAGGTTTCTTTCTGCAATCAAAACAAAGCTCTTGATCGGTTTCTTTTCCGCAAACTTGACACTTCTTAACCTTACCCTTTCCGCCACAAGCTTTGCAGACTTCGACAGTCCTTGTTTTCCCCTTTCCCCCGCAAACACCGCAAATTCCCTTCATGAACAACTTAATCTGATCCTCGGATAAATTAACGATCTTCGGATCGAAGCTTTTAGCCTTTCCAGTCCCACCACAGGTCTCGCAGATCTTT
>CAYSRI010000102.1:4487-5247 GCA_964433405.1 uncultured archaeon
CCCTTTCCACCGCACTTCTGGCAATTCATAAGCCAAATGGGCTCAGTGATAATAAAAATATTCTGATTGTTAAGATCAGACAGGCAAAAAGGACTGCAAGAAAGCTGAGTCTTTTGAAAATCTCAATAGCTTTCAGCACGTCTTCGTCTGTCGCATCTCTTCCCGGAAGGGAGTAATAGCCAGGCTTTTCAAGCTTGACTCCAAGGACATAGGACATAGCCGAAATGGTGCAGCCGTTCAGCTTCACTTTATTCTTCAATCCGTATGAAAATGCTCCCCGCCTGAAAAATTCGAAGAAGAGCAGCGCAATTCTTGCAGGAATGTAGTTTGCGGCATCGTCAAGTCGTGCGGCAAATTTTCCGAAATACTCGTAACGTCCGCGGTAACCTATCATTGAGTCGCATAAATTGATTGCTCTGTAAACGATCGCACCAGGAACGCCAAAAAGTGAAAAGTAGAATAATGGAGAAAGAACTCCGTCCACATAGTTTTCAGCTGTTGATTCGATATCTCTACTTACGATTTTTTGAACTTCCCTTGGATCGAAATTCGTTCGCAAACAGTTCTCAGCATGCTGTATCATGCTTTTTATCGAGATTGAGGAGAAGAGAAGATATAGATGCCAGGCAAACATGAATGGTTGAGAAAGGGGGATAGCAGAGAGCAGGAGGGCAAAAGTTAAAACAGCAAGGACTGTGATGAAACCATAAACAAATTGCAAGGCGGAGCTTCTTCTTTCTAAGGCTGGGAAAAATTTTTT
>CAYSRI010000103.1:0-2859 GCA_964433405.1 uncultured archaeon
AAGGACAATCCTAGAACCTACTACTTTTGGTCAGATTTAGTTGATCCTGTTTGGGCTCTGACGGTTGAGTATTACAAAGCAGGAGTCCGGAACGAGGACAAGAGGGAAAGAAGCGTCTCGATCGATGTTAAGTATTTCGAGGTGGATGAGGAGAGGAAGGGTATCTCGAAAGTGGTTGCTAACTTGACCGGAACCACTCCGCAGTGTAAATCAAGGCTCTGCGAATTTGCGCTGATAAATGCGAGTTGTGAGCTTTGCAGACCAGATGCTTTACCGAACGTAACGATAAAGGTTGCAAACGAGGCTAGCTTTAAGAACGACATAAAGTCTTTAAGGGCCAAATTGGCCGAGTTGGAAGAAAAGCTTAAGCAGGAAAATCTCTACAGCGAGGAAGACTTTAAAAACGTTACAGCCTTGATTAACTCTGCGGAAGATTTAGTTATAGCAGAGAAGTATTTAGAGGCGGATAAAAAGCTTAGCGAAGCCGAGCAATCGCTGAATTTCCTTTCGAACCTAACAGACAGAAAAATTGTGGAGAATTTCTATAACGAAACAAAAGCAAAGCTGGCTGAGATCAAGGAGCTTCTGACGAATTCTTCAGTTCTGCTTGACAGGATAAAGGAAAGCGAAAAATACGTCGACCTGGCGCTGAAACAAAAAGATTACGAGTCCAGGCTTGGAGAGCTTGAGGCCCAGATTAAGGATTCCAAAAATCTGATAGAGGCAGGAAAATATGGAAATGCCAATGAAAAGCTTGAAACTATCAGTAAAGACGCAGATAAGCTTCGGAAGGATGTTGAAGACCTGATGACTTTAATAAAAACAGAGTTGGAGAAAAAATCCGCTCCTTTGATCTCGCTCCCATCAATCGATCCATACATGCTTCTTCTGGTTATCTCAGCCGTATTTATTGTGGTTTTGGTTGCTGTCGGATTTAACAGACTAAGAAAGCGAAGGAAGTGGGACGAGCTTCGCTAGCGGGAAATTGTATCCAGAACCTTTATACTTATTTTTAAAACCAATTAGCTTAGAAGTAGAAAAGAATTTTTATCCTGAACATCGGCTTTTGCCAATGCCAGTAATCACTCTAATCTGGAAAGAGCTGGAAGCACTTGTCGGGGCCAAGAGGGAAGAGATACTTAAGCGCTTGCCAATGCTGGGGTGCGACATCGAGAGAAGCGATGAAGAGATCCTTGCGGTTGAATTCTTTCCAAATAGACCGGATCTTTACAGCATTGAAGGCGTAGCAAGAGCTCTTCGCGGATTTCTTGGTATTGAAAGTGGTCTGAAGGAGTACAGAACAAGGAATGGGAACTGGAAGATCTTCGTTGATAAAAGCGTTCTTTCAGTTCGTCCAAGGATAGTTGGATGCGTGGTCAGAAATTTGAGAATGAGGGACGAGGTTATAAGGAGCCTGATGGAGGTTCAGGAAGACCTGCACTGGACAATCGGCAGAAACAGGAGGAGAATGGCCATTGGGGTTCACGATCTCAGCAAAGTTAATTTTCCCCTCAAATACACAGCCGTTGGAAGTGACTTCTCATTCATCCCTCTAGACTTTTCGAGGAAAATGAGCATATCCGAAATCCTTTCTGAGCATCCTAAGGGTAGAGAGTACGCATTCATTCTTGAAGGTAAAAATGCCTACCCCATGATTATTGACGCGAAGAACGAAGCAATCTCATTCCCCCCGATAATAAATGCGGAAAAGACGAGGGTTACGGAGAAGACAACTGATCTCTTCATCGATGTTACGGGATTCGACGAGTACGTTGACAAGGCCTTGAACATCGTCGCGTGCATGCTAAGCGATCGGGGTGGAGAAATCGAGACGGTGGAAGTTGTTTATCCTGACCGAGTCGAGCATACCCCGGATTTATCGGCAAAGAAACTCTCTGTGAGCAAGTCGGAGATTTTCTCGCTTTTGGGCTTCGAACTATCCGATTCCGAGATCCTTTCAGCCCTTGAGAGGATGAGATTCGGGGTTAGCGTTGGCGAGGACAAAATCGAGGTACTCGTTCCCCCATACAGGGCTGACATAATGCATTCCTGGGACATCATCGAGGACATCGCAATAGGCTATGGATACGAAAGGATAAAGCCAGAATACCCGGCAACGATGACCATTGGCCTAGAGCATGAGTGGAGCAAGGTGAAGGAGCTCGTGAAGGAAATAATGATCGGATTGGGATTTCTTGAGGTCATAACCTTTACGCTTACAAGTGAGAGAGCATATAAAAACCTCAGAAGATCCGCAAAGCCATGGGAAGACTACGTTCCCCTCATGCATCCCCTCACAGTAGAACACACGATTGTTAGAACCGAAATACTCTCAAAGCTACTCGAATTGATAGCTTTAAACAGGCATGTTGAAATGCCCCTCAAAGTCTTCGAAGTTGGCGACGTTGTTGTCGGGCTTAAGAACAGACTCAGGCTTTGTGCGTGCGTTGTACATCCAAGGGCAAACTTCGCAGAGCTAAGAAGCTACGTTCAGGCAGTCATGAGGGAGCTTGGAGTCGAATGGGACGTGAAAGACTTGAGTGATCCGGCCTTCATAGAGGGAAGGCAAGGGGAGATTTTGGTTGGTGGAAAAAGCGTCGGAGTTTTCGGTGAAGTCCATCCTCAGGTGCTCGAGAACTTTGGGATTCCAAATCCTGTTGTTGCCTTCGAAATTGAACTTGACAGTATATTTAACTGTGGAGATCTTCTATGAAATTTCTTCTCCTAATCCCGGACGGAATGGCTGACTGGAAGATAGAAAGGCTGGGAAATAAAACTCCGTTGGAAGTTGCCGACAAGCCTAACATGGACTTCATAGCAAAGGAAGGCTCCTGTGGTACAGCATTGACCGTTCCGAAG
>CAYSRI010000103.1:2869-5228 GCA_964433405.1 uncultured archaeon
TCTCACAATTCTGGGCATCGATGTTCGTGAGCACTACACAGGCAGAGGTCCTATTGAAGCACTGGCAAAAGGCATAAGTGCAAAGATAGTCTTTAGATGCAACCTTGTAAAGGCTGACGATGTCATGCTGGACTACGCTGGTGGACGCATAACAGATGCAGAGGCTAGAAAAGTCGTTGAGCAGCTGAATGCGAACAAAATCTATGATTTCATCAGATTCTACGCCGGGAAAAGTTACAGGAATCTCCTCGCAATAGACAGGGAATTCAAGGATAACGTGAAAACTTATGCACCGCATGACATACAGGGTAAGAAGATATCCGATTTCATGCCAGAGGGCGGTGAACTTGCAAAGCTTCTTCGCGAGCTCATTGAGTGGTCTAAAAGAGTCGTCCCCTCTGTTACGGATAGGGCGAACATGATATGGCCCTGGGGAGGAGGAAAAATTCCGAACTTTCCGAAGTTCAGGGAGAGATACGGGTTAACAGGGGCGATTATTTCCGAGGTCGATCTGCTCAAGGGGATTGCCAGAGGCCTTGGAATGGAGTTTGTAGACGTTGAAGGAGTCACAGGTTATGTTGACACGAACTACAAAGGCCTTGTAAGGCAAACGCTGAAGAGCCTTGAAAAATTCGAGTTCGTCGTTCTTCACACGGAGGGCATTGATGAAGTTAGCCATGAAGGGAATCTTGAGGCGAAGATTGAGGCCATCGAGATATACGACGAAAGAATAGTCGGCAAAATCCTTGACAAGGTTGAATTGAGCGAACTAAAGATCATGCTTCTCCCCGACCATCCAACGCCCGTAGCTTTGCGAACCCACGTGGCCGAGAGCGTTCCTTTTGCAATCTACGGATATGAAAGGGACGACGTGAAGAGCTTTTCGGAGTTCTCTTGCGCAAAGGGTAGATTTGGCAACGTTGATGGGCTGAAGCTCATGAGTTACTTTTTAAGACGAGGGTGAGCTTGGGGTTATGGACTGGATAGAAAAGGAGAAGAGACTAATTCCGCAGGTTTACAGAAGGCAGAACGTCGTATTCGTGCGCGGAGAAGGATGTTATCTCTTTGATACGAACGGAAGAAGGTATCTGGATCTCGTTGCAGGGATAGCCACAGTAGCAATCGGGCACTCCAATCCAGAATTCATAGCAAGGGTGGGTGAGCAGCTGAAAAGGCTCGTTCACGTTTCAAACCTTTACTACACCATTCCCCAGATAGAACTGGCAGAGAAGCTCAGGAATATAACCGGAATGGATCGTTTCTTCTTCTGCAACAGCGGAACTGAGGCGGTTGAAGCATCGCTAAAGTTTGCGAGGAAGGCAACGGGTAGAAAGAAATTCGTTGCGTTTACAAATTGCTTCCACGGGAGAACGATGGGTGCTTTGTCTGTGACGTACAAGGAAAAATTCCGAAGGCCTTTTGAACCGCTGGTTCAGCCAGTCGAGTTTGCAAAGTTCAACGATGTTCAGGACCTCGAAAGAAAGGTTGACGGAAATACAGCTGCAGTAATTCTGGAGTTGGCGAGGCTGGTGTCCATCCTGCGGATGCTGATTTCGTTAAGGCGATCTTCGAGTTGAAGGAAAAATACGGCTATCTCGTGATAATAGATGAAGTCCAGACAGGTTTCGGAAGAACTGGGAGATGGTTTGCAAAGGAGCATTACGGCGTTGAGCCGGACATAATGGCCATGGCAAAGGCCATGGGGTCCGGATTTCCGATCGGATGTTCAGCGATTAGCGAGGAAGTAGCTGAGAAACTTGAAAGAGGCGACCACGGATCGACTTTTGGAGGCAATCCCTTGGCTTGCGCTGCAAGTTTGGCGACGATTGACATCATCGAGAAGTATAGGCTCGTGGAGAACTCTGAAAAAATGGGAGAGTACTTCATGAGGAGGCTGAAGGAAATATTCAGCGAGGTCAGGGGAAGGGGGTTAATGATAGGGATAAGGGTTCAGAATGCTGAGGAAATCGTGAAAAAGGCGCTTGAACATGGACTTGTGCTCAACGCTACTTCTGAGGACAATCTCAGGCTTGTTCCACCACTTGTAATCGGAAAAGGTGAAGTGGATCTCGCAGTCGAAATTCTTGCGAAAATACAAGGATAAACTTAGCAACAGCATTTGATTTTCAGTTTTTTGAGGGGGATTTTGAATAAGCCCAGCAAAATAGTGATTTTATGCCTTAGGAAATTCGAGTAAAAAAGTTGCTCCTTCGCAGTCCTTTAGTCTTATTTTGCCGCCATAGCTTTCGAGAAGTTTTTTGACTATATAGAGCCCCAGTCCTGTGCTTTCTGAAGTTGAAAAACCTTTTTCAAAAATTTTATCTCCGATATCCTTTGGCACACCATTTCCGTTGTCCCA
>CAYSRI010000104.1:0-973 GCA_964433405.1 uncultured archaeon
TAAACAATTGCAAATGGGTCGTAAATGATCATCAAAGTGGAATAAAGCATTTGAAACAGAGATAGAAATATCGCCAGATATCTCGCCCAGTTTTTTAACATAAGAATTCCCACGCCATCTAGAAGATAAATAAAGCCGATAATTACTATGTAAAAAGAGACTGTGAAATAAATATCGTTTAAAACCTCTTCAGAAATATTGTACATTTCTGCTACTTTTCTGAACTCTTCAAAAACCAGAGATCTGACTTCCTCCTCAAGAAGCATCATAAAACCGCCGAATATGCAAACTAGAGCTATCAGGATAAAGAGGGCGCTTATCAAAAGCAATCCGAACGGGCGCATAGGTTTTGATGAAATGCTATGAATATAAATCTTTGTACAACAAAACCCAGGTCCTGCATGAGAAATATTTTTCTGCAAGCTTGTTATCGAAAATTCCACGTACTTCAAAACCCAAATTTTTGAAAAAAAGAACAGCGTCGCTTTCTGCTGGAACCATGCACCTCATACTAGTTATTTTTTCAGATTTGGCAATGGAAATAACTTCCTTCATCAATCTTGTGCCTATGCCGGAACCCCTTCTGAGGGGAGAAACCGCACTGAATACCAAAATGCCCTCTCCTTTCTTGGGCTTTTTTATGAAGAATCGGAGAAGTATATACGATCTCAGTCCGTCAACAAGGCCCATCTCGGATTTTAAAAATTTTAAAATCTTTGGCTTTTCTTTTAGAAGCCAAGCAAAGGCTAAAACTCTTTCATCTTCTGCCACATAACAGCCATCCCTATTTTCCCGGAAAAAGTCCATTAAAATATCCCTTGCGATGTCTATGTCCTTAAAGATTGCTATTAGCTCCTTTTCAAAAGAAAGGGAAATTATACGCACTGCATCCACCAAATCATCTTCTCTGAGCTTCCTTATCTTCATAATATTTCTTAATTCTGTCAACAGCCTTTCTCAGATTTTCCATTGA
>CAYSRI010000104.1:983-1561 GCA_964433405.1 uncultured archaeon
ATTCTAACGAAGCTATCATTCCAGCTTCCAAATGCTGTTCCGGGCGTAACAGCTACTCCGTAGTTGATCAGATTTTCCACAAATCCCATGCTGTTTTCCCTTACATCCATAAACATGTAAAAAGCGCCTTCAGGTTTTACTGTCCAGTAAAGCTTACTGAGCTCCCCGTAAACAAAATCTCGCCGCTTTCTGAATTCTGATACCATGGTAGAAACCAGTTTTTTGAATTCACCACTCAGCATAACTTCAGCAACTGCCTTCTGAGCAAAGGCTGGCGCACAAACTCCGTTTACCTGGTGAATCTTCAGCATCGAGTTCAAAAGTGTCTCATTTGCAATAACGAAGCCTATCCTCCATCCGGTCATTGCCAGAGATTTTGAAAAGCCATTAACTGCGATGACGTTTTCATGGTCAACAAGCGAAACAGGCTTTTTCTCATAGTAAATCTTGTCGTAAATCTCATCGCTTATAACTTTTGCTCCGTAATCTGCAGCGATTTTTACAATCTCCTCTGCAGACCTTCTATCGATTACAGCTCCAGTGGGGTTGTTTGGATAGTTCAAAAAGACTACGCTAAC
>CAYSRI010000104.1:1571-5225 GCA_964433405.1 uncultured archaeon
GCTACCGTTTTTATCCATGATTTCTGCAAAACTTTCTGGATTTGGAGTAAATCCAGTTTCATGAGTTCTGAGTTCGATAATTTTTGCACCGCACATTTTTGCATATGTAAAGTAGCTCAAGAACGATGGGGAAGGGATTACGACCTTAGTCCCCTCCTCTATAAAGGCTAGACTAGCATTCAGCAAAGCCTCACTACCACCCGCCGTTACCATAACCTCCTCCTTTGAGACGCCGTATTCTTCTGCAATAGCTGCTCTAAGCTCCTCAATACCAAGGTTTGAAGTGTAATGCGTAAATCCTTCGCGCATAGCCCTGCAAGCCCGTTCTATAATTTCATTCGGTGTGGGAAAATCTGGTTCTCCAATCGTAAGGCTAACTATATCTTTCCCCTCTCTTTTGGCTTTTTCAACGATTTCGAACATTCTTCTGATCATGGATGTGGAAATTTCCCTTACCCTACTGGCTTCCATTGAACTTCGTGCAATTTAGGGATTAAAGTCTTTTCGAGCGTGCTTTCGAAACGATTATCTGCATTGAAAAAAACCAATTTTATGGAGTTTGAAATAATCGCAAAAGATGCAATGGGAAGAATTTGCAGAATTGAAACGCCGCATGGTAGAATTGAAACCCCTAATGTTCTGCCTGTGATAAATCCCAACATCCCTTTCATTCCTACAGATAAAATGAAAAATTTTGGGGCTCAGGCAGTAATTACGAATGCCTACATCATTTACAGAACCTTCAAGGATGAGGCCGTGAGTAAAGGTGTTCATGGAATACTCCATACAGATCTGCCAGTGATGACGGACAGCGGAAGATATCAGTTAATGGTTTATGGTGACGTCGAAGTTTCGAACAGAAGGATCCTAGAATTCCAGAAAGAAATTGGATCTGACTTTATAATCCCTCTGGATATCCCTACACCGCCTGATGCAGATTATGATACTGCGAAAAGAGATCTGGAGATTACAATCGAAAGGGAATTAGAAGCAAAAGAGCTTAAGGGCAGTTCTTACCTCGTTATGCCAATTCAAGGTTCAACGCATCTAGAATTAAGGCGCGAGAGTGCAAAAAGGGCCAAGGAGATTGGTGGAGACATCTACGCAATCGGAGCCGTGGTCCCTCTGATGGATGCTTATAGGTTTAAGGATCTTGCCAGAATCATTCTGGAGATAAGATCGGTTCTAAGAGTAGAACCTGTTCATCTCTTTGGCTGCGGGCATCCCATGGTTCTTGCAATGGCAGTGGCATTGGGATGCGATCTTTTTGATTCAGCAGCATATGCCCTCTACGCCAAAGATGATCGCTACCTAACGGTTTATGGAACCAAAAAGCTGTCAGATTTACAGTATTTTCCATGCAGCTGTCCCAACTGCTCTAAGATGGAACCTGAAGAAGTTAGAGAGCTTGAAAAGGCTGAAAGAGAAATATTTCTTGCAGAGCATAATCTCTATGTAACCTTTTCCGAGATCAGGAATATAAAGAATGCTATAAAAGAAGGATCACTTTTCGAACTTGTTGAGAAAAGAATCAGGGCCCATCCAAACCTTATAAGCGCTTGGAGACAGATTAGGGATTATTCGATGCTTTTAGAGGGTTCAGATCCTCGGATAAAAAAGAAGTTCCTTTACTGCGGCATCGAGACTCTGATGAGACCTGCAGTAAAAAGACATTTGGAGTCCGTTAAGCAGCTTGATTTCGAAAAAGAAGTTATAGTGATATCAACAGACTTCGGAATACTAGCAGATCTTTATGTTCGCCCTGTATTTGGGCCTGTGCCTTCAGAACTATTGGAAAGTTATCCTGCGGGGCATGCAGAGATACCCGAGCCTGAATTCGTAGAAAAGGAAGCTTTGGAGATTGCAGTAGAGAATCTGAAGGATTTCATGCGCAGTTTGAATAACAAAAAGTTCATAGTTCACGTTTCCGGGAGATGGAAGGATTTTGTAAAGGACCTTCCTGGAGAATGCGAGTATGTTTTACACTGAAAAGAGAGACGGTTTTGCAAGACTAGGAGTTTTCGAGGTTAACGGTCTTAGCCTTAAAACTCCCGCGTTGCTTGAGGGAGAAATTCTGAAAAAAATAGACTTCGGGAAAGCACCTTATGCAGTGAAGAAAATTTTTCCAGAAATTTACGAAGCTCTTAAGCCTTCCGGGAATGTTGAAATTCTATCAGGTTTGCAATCCATGTCCCCCAGAGAGATCGCTGAATCTTTCTCGGAACTCAGAGGCAATAGGCCAATCTATGCGGTTGCATATGCTGAACCAGTGAACGTTTCTCTGCTTGTGTATCTGGGGGCTGACCTTGTCGACAACATCATGGCAATAGCCAAAGCCTACAATGGAATTTATTATATGGGAGATATAGAATTAAAGCTAGAAAAAATAAGCGAGTTCCCCTGCAGGTGCGAATTCTGCAGGAGACAAAAGCTAAACGAGCTTGATCGGGAAGAAATATTCAGAATAGTCGCCGGTCACAATACGGAGCAGCTAAGAGTGGAAGTACAGAAATGCAGGATTTTGATCGAAGAAGAAAAGCTGAGGAACTATGTGGAAGCAAAAACCAAGCTAAATCCTGAGCTTACAGCATTATTGAGGTTTTCGGATTTTGAGCATAGCACTTGTTTTCCGAGATTCAGGAAATCGACGTGCTACTTCAACTCGCAGGAAAGCTTGAACAGATTTGAGGTAAAATACTTCCTTAACAGAATTGTGGAATGCTACAGACCCAAAACTGGCGCTTTGCTGCTTTTACCATGTACAGCAAAGAAGCCATATCTGCTATCCCACACTCACCGTATAATAAGAAGCGCTGTGAACGTAAACGTTAACGAGATCATAATATCGTCCCCCCTTGTTGTTCCAAGAGAATTTGAGCTTGTATATCCTGCCGTGAACTACGATACCCCAGTTACTGGACACTGGAGCGATGATGAGGTCAATTTTGTCGCAGGCTGGCTCTTAAGGCTTGTGGAGAAAGGAAGATTCGAAAAAATCGTAGCACACGTAGAGGGCGGATACAGAAAGGTTGTTGAGTGCGCTTTAAAGGACTACGACGTTGTCTTCACGTCGGAGGGTAACATTCTTGACCCAAGTTCGTTAAAAAAGCTCAAGAAAGAGCTTGAGGGCTACGAGAAATACGATCTCTTTACTGAAATGTTTTCGCACGCTTTCCGATATCAGTTCGGTTTCGAGATAGGGGGTTTCGTTAGCGGAAAGTATCCTGAGATCGAACTCCAGAATAAGGAAAGATTGGCAAGGTTTGACCTGAGATATGGCAACTTGGATATATATTCCCCATTTGCAATGGAATTGCTGAAAAGGGGGGATTACTGTATAAAGATTGCCGAATTTGAACCTACAACTACGATTTTTTGTGCCGGTGTGGAATCTGCCGATCAAAAAATAAGGCCAAACGATGTTGTGGTTTTTTACAACTCTACATATTACGGAGTAGGGATTGCAAGGATGCACGGTAAGGAAATGGTAGAAGCGAAAAAGGGCGTGGCAGTTGAAATCAGAAGGAAGTACAGGTTCTGAATTATGGGATAAATTTATCTTCTCCCTCCCCTTAACAAAATCCGGTGAAGATCGAGGAGCTCTCAGACAGGATGTCGAGCTATGTTGTTGAGATACTGAAGGAGAATGGAATT
>CAYSRI010000105.1:0-3984 GCA_964433405.1 uncultured archaeon
AGGGTAGAGGATACCCTTGAAACCAGAGTGCCTTGCAATTGGTTCAACAACCTTTTTCATGATCCTTTCTTCGATTTCACTATTCACGTCAGGATGAGGACTTATAGCCCCCATCCCACCCGTGTTCGGATTTAATAGCAAACCTTTCTTGTAGAGTGACTCAATTTCCTCTCTTTTGTAAAACTTTTTTCTAAGTCCTATATAAAAGTCCCTCAAACCCTCAAAATCATCATCGTCAAAGGCTCTTTTGTAGTCCTTTGCATGGCCGAAGGGGACAGCTCTTTTTCCATCACACAACGCTGTAAATGCAATCTCAATCCCTTCAAGCTTTTCCTCTATTACGATCTTCTCTCCTGCAGAACCGAATTTTCTTTCTACCATAATCTCGTCAACGGCTCTTAGGGCCTCCTCCACAGTGTCGCAAACGTAAACGCCTTTTCCCGCAGCGAGTCCGTCTGCCTTAACTACAACTTTGCCGTTGGAGTTTCTTATGAACTCTTTTGCTTTTTCAGGATCATCAAAGTTCTTGTAATCTGGAATTGGAACACCTATTCTTTTCATAAAATCTTTAGCCCAACTCTTACTAGCCTCTAGTATTGTCTGCTTCTTTTTGGGTCCTACAACCATTAAACCCTCTTCTTCAAGCCTATCAACTATTCCCAGACTAAGGGGTTCTTCTGGGCCGATGAAAACGAGATCTGCATTCGTCTTTGCAAATTTAACTATATTTTCAATATCTCTTATAGAGCTTATCTGTTTTCCTTCGAGCTTTGCAATCTCGCACTTTTCAAAGAACTCGCTTCCAGCATTACCTGGTGCTACAAAAACTTTCTTGACCTTCTCGCTGCGTGAGAATGAGTGAGCAATTGCATTCCCCCTTCCCCCTGCATCCACAACCAGAACGTTCACGCAAAGCGTAAGTGGTTGAGATATATAATTTAAACTGCTGAAAAATCTGCAATGGTTTTTGATGGAAACACAGCAAAAAATAAAAATGATTCCGTAGTATGTACATAGGGTGATGAATATCTTCTGGGAGATTGTGCTCTCATTTGTAGGAGTTGTTGCTGGATTTTTGGTTGCTGAGTTCGTTCTTGATAAAATTGGAGTTCGAGTTGACACTCAGAAGGCGAAAATAAGCATTAACGAACTCCCGGACTACCTAAACCGAAAGTTTTTGGTGAACTGCGCAATTCTGATTGGAGAGAAAAAGAAATTTTCGAATTTAGAGGATAACGAGATTGCTGAGATGAAGAAATTGGTTGAAGAAATGAAATGCAATGAAATTGCCATCTTTAAAGAAGAGAACTGCAAACTTGCCGTAAGAGATGGAAAGATTCTTGTCTGCGTGCGTGGAAAGGTTGTATCAATGAAGGATCTGGCCGAGATTTCTGACATTATTAGAAGATCCTTGAGAGGTGTTGGTAAATGATATTGCTGGTCATTGCAATAGTTTCCACCTTTTCGGTTCCTCAGGGAGGCACTTTAAACCTCACACTTTCTGAGCAGGGATACGTCGAGTTGGATCCCTGCATGTTCTTTGAGGATACCAAGAGTTCCGGAAACTTTTCACCCGGCGATTACAGAGTGATTGTGAGCTACGGTTGTGAGCCAGGGAAAAAGGATATTTTGATCCATTCTCGAAGTGGAACTGAACACATACTGATAGATGTTGAAAAAGCTGAAAACATCAATCAGAAGATAGTAGAACTGCAGAAAGAAGTAACGTCTTTAAAGAAGAGTGTAGAAGATTTGAGCCAGAAAAGAGATTACCTTCAGAGTCTTGTGGCCGTTTTGAATGACATAAATGTTCAGCTATACGACAAGCAGAAGGAGCTTGCAGAAAAGAATAATATGTTAACTTCTGAGCTGGATAGAGCAAAGCAGGACCTCGGAAACTGTTCAGAGAACGTAATTAATCTAGAAAGCAAGCTTTTCAGCATGCAGAAGTTGTTAGATTCTGCAAAAATCGATTCTAAGCAATTCCTCATTTTATTTGGATTTCTTCAAAAACTTGGCCATTTTAGCTCTTGCTTTCATAGCTGGAGTTTTCTTGGCAATGCTAAGGAGATACTGATGCGAATCTTTGTTCTCGGGCCGGCTGGGAGTGGAAAAAGCACCTTAGTGAAGGAATTTTCCAAATTTTTGGAGGATTTGGGCTATGAAACCAAGTGCGTAAACTTGGATCCAGCAAGCGAACCCGTTTACAGGGCAGATGTAGACATAAGGAAATATATAAGAGCTGAGGAAGTCATGAAACGCTACAATCTCGGGATAAACGGGGCGATGTTAAAGTCGATTGACCTTATGCTAGAATTCAGTGAAAACCTAAAATTAGACTCTGATTTTGTTTTATATGATACTCCAGGACAAATGGAGATATTTATTTACTCAGAAAGTGGATTGGAGCTAGCAGGCAGGCTAGGAGGTGTACAAACATGTGGGCTTTTTTTGATAGATTCGGGAATGGTCAGAACTCCAGAAAAATTTGTCTCGGCAGTGTTGCAGAACGTAGTGGTCATGCTTCGCCTTAGTATCCCAACGCTCACTGTTCTAACGAAGTCCGATCTCTGGGACATAGATGTTAAGAGTCTTCTTTCAGAAATTAAATCTGCAGAAGGAATTCTTTCAGAAATAATGGAGAGAATGGTACCTTTAGTGGAATATACGACCTTGCGATACAAAATAATAAAGATATCAAGCGTTAAAAAATCGGGATTTCATGAACTGCTCTCTGCTTTGAGAGAGATTTTCTGTGCCTGTGGTGATCTAAGTTAGTCTTCCGGTATCTCAATTTTGCCCTCATCGATTTCTTTAATCAGTTCTTTGGGGTTCTTGCCCTCTACGGTGATACCCATCGAGACACAAGTTCCAAGAGCTTCCTTGACAACCCCTTTCAGCGTGTAAGAAAGAGAACTCGCCCGCTTCATCCTGGCAATCTTTATAAGCTGTTCAAGTGTTAGGTTGCCTACAAACTCTTTTCCAGGATTTGAAGAACCTTTTTCTAGCTTTAACTCTCTCTTTATCAGCGCTGAAACAGGCGGAATGCCTACTTGGATCTCAAAGCTTCTGTCCTCCTTCACTATGATTTTTACGGGTACGTTCAGACCTGCGTACTCTTTGGTAGCTTCGTTTATCTTATCAACAACCTGTTTTACGTTTAGACCCAGTGGTCCGATCACAGGTCCCAGAGGGGGCCCGGGAGTTGCCTGACCACCAGTTACGAGAACTTCTACTACCTGCATACTCATCCCTCCTTTCGGTCAACAATTCTAACATTTTCCGCTTTTACGGTTACAGGAATCGGAACTACTGCTTCGAGAAGTTCGATAGTTACCTCATTCTTCGTTCTATCGACTCTCTTCACTATCCCTTTCTCACCCTTGAATGGACCTGCTGAAACTTCAACAATATATCCTTCCTTTAGCTGCTCCACAGCCTTTTTGGGTGTTAGGTAATGCTGAATATCTGGCAGGCTTATCTCCTTCTTAACTATGCCCCTAACATGCTGAAGCCCGCGTGTCGCCATTATTGCATCTTCAATCCCCTCAGCCTCCAGTATCACATACCCCTTGAGCTCTTTTGGAGCTAGAACAGAGTATACCTTGAGGTTATGTTTCCTAACCGACAGTTCAATCATGTTTGCCACGATCCTCTCCTGATTTGCAGTGGTTTTTACAGCAACGAACTTCATTTAAAAGCACCTGGGAGAACTTCCATGAGCAGATATACTACAAAACCTACAAATCCAACTATGAACATTACAGCCAAAGCTACCTTTGCGGTCGTCGAGAATTCCTCCCAGCTAGGTTTTTTTGCCATCTTTAGGACGTTATAGTACTCACTAAGCCTTTCGCTTATCTTTGGCATACCATGAAACTTACTCCGCGGGTTATTAAATTTTACCTAACGAAATCTATACCGAACTTTTGCGTTATGGGATAACCTTTCCGGCCCAATATTTGGGGGCTCTTAACGCCTGTG
>CAYSRI010000105.1:4007-5148 GCA_964433405.1 uncultured archaeon
ATTAATGTTCTCATTGTGTTCTCTAGTTCTGGGTCAATCATTGCACCCCAGATGATTCTTGCGTCTGAGTCGAGTTTGTTGTAAATCTCTTCCACAACTGACTCTGCTTCTTCCACAGTCATATCTGGGCCTCCAGTTACGTTCACAAGCGCAGCCTTTGCTCCTGATATGTCTACGTCAAGCAGAGGGCTCTTAAGGGCTCTTCTAACGGACTCAAGGGCTTTATCCTCTCCACTGGCCTCTCCAAGGCCGATCATTGCAACTCCGCCCTTTTCCATGATCGTCTTGACGTCCGCAAAGTCGAGGTTTACGAGCCCGGGTTTGGTGATCAGTTCGGTGATACCCTTTACAGCTCTCATCAGAATTTCATCCGCAACTTTGAAAGCTAAATTAAGAGGGTAGTTTGGTACAACTTCGAGAAGCTTGTCGTTAGGAATTACGATTACAGTGTCTGTAACTTCTCTGAGCCTTTCTAATCCGGCCTCGGCATTAGCCCTTCTTACGGAACCCTCTGCGGTAAAGGGGTAAGTTACAACGGCAATCGTTAGGGCTCCGGCTTCATGAGCAGCTGAAGCAACCACTGGTGACGCACCAGTCCCAGTCCCTCCTCCGAGGCCACATGTGACGAATACCATGTCGCTACCTTCTACGATTTTCTTGATCTCTTCTTCACTTTCCTTTGCGGCTTCTTCCCCTATTTGCGGAAGACTGCCAGCTCCAAGACCTCTGGTTCTCCTTTTTCCTAATAGGATTCTTCTATTAGCTTTTGTGAAGTACAAGTGTTGGACATCGGTATTCATTGCAATTAGCTCTGCACCTTCCACACCTTCTTCATAGAGTCTTGTAATTGTATTACATCCTGCCCCTCCAACACCGATCACTTTTATTACTGTTTTTAGTTCGTGCAACATCTGAACAATTTCATCTTCAACGTTTTCAGCACCTTTACCCTCAATTCTTTCTCTCTTTTCTCTTTCTGCCCTAGAAAGAGCTTCTTCAATTATAGATTTCAATCGCATCCCCCTCCGATACTTTTGATTATGCATACAAAATAGTATATAAATCCTTTTGTTACCCTTGTAATGAGGTGGAATGAGAATGAAGAAACTTGGAGGTATAGTCGGTCTTACTGGTGCTTTTA
>CAYSRI010000106.1:0-420 GCA_964433405.1 uncultured archaeon
AGGATCTAATTTATACGATGGAGAAATCAAAAATTTCGAACGTATTCGTTAAGGACGGGGACAAGATCATCGGATACGTAAGTCTGACCGAAGTCATAACGGGTTATTTAATAGGGAGGCTGCTATGAAGGCGGAGGAGAAGGTTTTTGAAAATATTGAACAGATGCTGAAGTTATCTCCCGTTGCATGCGAGCTGCTCCAGAAAGCGGTGATCGAGGGTAATAAATCACTTCTTGACGAAATTTCAAGAATTGAGAGAGACGGTGATGATTTAAGAAGAGACACTGCAAAAATTATCTATAAAGGGGCCTTTCTTCCATATCTCAGATCCAACATTCTCCGCATAGTAGAAGACGTTGACGACATTCTGAACACAATTGATAAGGCGGGAAAATATTACAGAAAAATACAAGATCTCGA
>CAYSRI010000106.1:430-5093 GCA_964433405.1 uncultured archaeon
AGATAACCAGAATTCTCGAACTCAACGTCCTC
The DNA here is from genome assembly GCA_964433405.1 of uncultured archaeon. Taxonomy (GTDB): domain Archaea; phylum Halobacteriota; class Archaeoglobi; order Archaeoglobales; family Archaeoglobaceae; genus WYZ-LMO2. The sequence goes on from CAYSRI010000106.1 coordinate 463, forward strand.
CTTTGCAAAGTCATGTCCAAAAACTTCATAGAATTCTTCAGAAATCCGGAGAAGCTGAAAGAAGCGGCAATTGTGGTAAGGATGCTGGAAAAGGAAGCTGACACACTGAAGCATTCGGTTCTTGAATTGGTGACCGGGCTTAAATTGGATTTCTGGGATGGCCTGTTCACTTTTAATTTCATAGAATCAATCGAAGAAATAAGCGATGTTGTTGAAGACACAATGGACACGCTACAGGTAGTTGTGCTAAGCCTATAGTTCATGATCGAATTCATTTCTCTGATTGCATTTCTTCTCATAGCGTTCAGCATAGGCACGAACGATACCTCAAACGCGTTCGGAATCTGCATCGGCTGTAGGATTATAAGCCTAAGAAAATCTGCAATTCTGCTTTTCTTTCTAGTTCTTCTTGGACTGAGCTTTCAGGGGGACAGAGTAATTAAAACTGTAGGAAAGGATCTCGTTGCAACAAATACTGAGATCACCGCGATAGCATTAATGATATCGGCAATAATCATTTTTATTACAAACGTCCGCGGAATTCCTGTTTCAACGCATCAGGTTATTGTCGGCAGTCTCTCTGGGGCTGGAGTTGCATTTGGAGCCCAATTGAACTACGGAACTCTGGTAGGGATAATCATTTCCTGGATTTTATCGCCATTTCTGGCTGGATTTATAGCGATTCTGCTTTTTATTTTACTTGAAAGGGCAACAAAGGGTTTTAGTCTGCTAAAAGTTGAGAAAACAATCAGATTTTTGCTGCTCTGTTCGGGAATCCTGATCTCATACAACATGGGGGCAAACGAAGTTGCAACCGCGATCGCTCCGCTGGCAGCCATCGAAGCGGAATTCGGTTTGATTTCGGTCTTGAGTGCAGCAGCCGTTTCTTTGGGAGCACTTGCACTAAGCAAAAAAATCGCGGAAACCCTTTGCAAGGGTATAACGAGTATAGATCCAAAGACCGGTTTTTCGGCCCACTTTGGAGCAGGATTGAGTGTCTATATCTTCACACTTTTGGGAATGCCAGTCTCAACGACTTATTCACTTGTTGGCGGAATTTCTGCTCTGGGTTTCTTTAAGGGTGTTAAATCAGTAAAGATAAAGAAGATACGAGAAATAGTCCTGAGCTGGATTGCAGCACCGCTGCTGGCATTCTTCTTTGGATACAGTTCATCAATGTTTTTCTTGGGACTCTAGAAGAATCTTATAGTCTCAAGATTGAGCGGCGCCCTAGTCTCAATCTTGAAGGTCTTGTAGATCGTGGAAGCAAGGTCTATGCATTTACCCTCATCTCCATGAACCGTTACAATCTTTGAAGGCTTCGGATTCAGATATTTAACGTAGTTAACTAGCTGTCTCCTGTCCGAGTGACCTGAAAATCCATCAACGGTCTCAACGCGCATTTTTAACTCTACTACTTCCCTTTTTCCATTTGAAGGGAAGGGTATTTCCTTCCAGCCCTTCTGTACTTTTCTTCCAAGAGTACCTTCTGCCTGATAACCCACGAATACTATCGTGTTCTTCTCGTTTGGTGCAAGATGCTTGAAGTATTCCATCACAGGACCTCCGTTTAGCATTCCTGAAGGTGAGATTATGACACACGGAGACGGATCGTTGACTATTTCTTCCCTTTTCGAACTGGTTTCTACTTTTACAAAGCTATCGCTGATAAAGGGATTAATTCCATTGTAGAAGATTAAGTCCCTGAGATTTGTGTTCAGGTATTGGGGATAGGTTGTGTGTATTGCTGTCGCTTCGTAGATCATCCCGTCGATGTATATCGGCACCTCTTTGAGCCTCTTTTCTCTTATGGCTTCCTCCAACACAATCATAACTTCCTGACTTCTTCCGACGGCAAAAGTCGGGATTAGAACTTTTCCTCCGTTTTCAACTGTCTGGTTAATGATCTCAACTAGCCTCTGCTCAGCCTCAGCTCTTGATGGTTGAAGATCGTTGACACCACCATAAGTTGCCTCCATTATAAGGGCCTCTAATCTCGGAAAGGCACTTGTGGCCTTGTCAAAAAGTCTCGTTCGCTCAAACTTGAAATCCCCCGTAAAGGCGATGTTGTACAGCCCCTCACCAACGTGGAAGTGCGCTATTGCAGAACCGAGAATGTGTCCCGCATTGTAGAAAGTAAGCCTCAGATCCGGGCTTATATCTGTAACTTCTCCGTATTCCAGAGTTATCGTATGCTTTAGGGCTTCCCTTACCATTGCAGAGTTATATATAGCCTCATTCTCCCTTCCAGCGACTTCAATGAAGTCCAGCTGCAGCAGTATCATTAGATCTCTTGTCGGTGGCGTGGTGTAGATCGGTCCGTTGTATCCGAACTTGTAGAGTAGCGGAACAAGACCGCAATGATCCAAATGAGCGTGTGTGATAACAACCGCGTCTATCGTGTCTAGTGGTTGCACTTCTGGTAAATAAAGATAAGGCGTTTCGGAGACATTGCTCACGTTGACTCCACAGTCAACGAGAATCTTGCTATTTCTCGTTTGTAGCAGATAGCAGCTCCTTCCAACTTCTCGGCAACCGCCCAGGAATGAAACTCTTACCCAGTTTTCATCCAGAATAACTCTTCGGTGAATTTTCTCTCCAACTCTTCTTAGTATTTCTCGCCTCTCATCGCGAACACTGGTAAGATAGTTTCTAATGCTCTCAATAATCTTTGATCTTATTGGCGGAGTCCTCATGACCCTCGGACTCCACCCTACTTCTTTCATGATCTCTCTGAAAGTAGAGCCCTGTTTCCCGATAACAACTCCGGGCTTCTCAGCCTCAATGAGTACTTCTCCGTTTTCGTCATCAAAACTAATGTTTGAGATTTTTGCCTCTTCAGGCACTATTTTCCTTATTATCTCCTCAGCCTCATTTTTTGGTTTTAAAATCTTTGGATCTGGTCTTATGACGATTCTCTTTCTAAGCTCTTTAGCAAGCTTTTTTATAATGTCGATTCCAGCTATCTCCTGCGGATTTTCAATATAGACTACCAAGAGTGGACCTTCAAATTCTATATTCTTAATCCTTACAGTTTCGGGAACGAGTTCCCTTATCTTGTTTTTTAACTCCTCCAGTTCTACCATCTCTTATTTACTTCTTAAACTTTGAAATGATCTTATCGATTTCCTTAGAATCTAACTGGTGAAACTCTTTCTCAGTAATTCTTACAACGTCTATTCCGTCTCCAGAAGCCGAATCCCTTCTCATTGCTGAAATAATTGCTCTTACAGCAAGCTCTACAGCCTCGTTTGTTGTGATTTCAGGAGTGTAGCGATCTTCTAGAACGCCATAGGCTGTAAGGCTACCGCTACCGGTTGCAACAATCTCTTTCTCCTCAATCGCTCCGCCAATTGGATCGATGGAGAATATCTTTGCACCTTCTTCGTCAACACCTCCGATTAGAAGCTGAACTAAGTAGGGGTAATAGCGGTAGGAGTTTAACAAATTAGAGGTGAGAGTTGCTATTGCTCTGACTGTGGGTTTTCTTTCCCTCTTTATTTCATAAAGACTTGCTTCTACCCTTATAATTCTGGCTAGGAACTGCGCATCGCCAACTGTTCCGGCAGTAGTCATTGCAATTCTATCGGCAACCTGGTAGATCTTCTTTGCAGTCCTGCTTGCGATTAGATTGCCCATAGTAGCCCTTTTCTCAGTGGCCAGCACGACTCCGTCCTTGCAAATCAGACCTACCGTGGTCGTTCCTTTATACACTTTATTTTCCATATTCATATATCCACCCAAAACAGCCCATCCGGGCACTGTAAAAATGTGGGAATAAAGATTTTTAAAGGTTTCGCTGATATGCTCCTTATGATCCAAAATGCAATAGAAATAGGAAAGCTCCTCTTTCAAGCAGGGCTGATAGATGGGGCAAGCGGAAATCTGAGTTTCCGAGATGCTGGTAAAATTCTAATCACTAGATCGGGGGCGAATCTAAATTCACTTGATGTAAATTCCTTCGTCGAGATAAACCATCAAAATGCCTCTAGAGATAGGCTTGTGCATGCAAAAATTTACGAAAAAACCGAATACAATGCAGTTATACACTGTCACGGGATTTTTAACGTCGTCTTAAGTCTCAAGAGAGACAAAATCATTCCCGTAGACCTAGAAGGTAAACTTTACTTTGGAGAGCTAAATGTAGTAAGCGAAGAATTCGGTAGCATTGAATATGCGCAGCGCATTTCAGAAGAGATCAAAAAGAAAGGGGTTGCTATTGCTAGAGGCCACGGAATATACTCAGCAGGAAGGGACTTCACAGAAGCTTTTAACAGAGCCTGTTATGCCGAACATTCTTGTGAAGTCCTTTACTTCCTAAATCTTCTCGACAAGTTTTAACATTGCGAAAGCCGGAAAAAGCTTTGAAGCTTCTCCGTATTTTTCAGATAACTTAAAGCATTCGCAAGATTGCTCAATTAGAAATTCACCGATTCCGCAGGCTAAAACTTTTTTTAGATTATATTGGGATAATTTCGCTCCAATCTCCTTTTGCAGGATCCTGATCATGGATTTTTTGATCCTTAAAGCCAGCAACTTAACTTTTATCTCTCCAAGTTCTTCAAGATCGCAACAAACCGTCCTCGCAAGTCTTTGCATGCACTCTTTAACACTTCTTCCCTTTGAATCTG
>CAYSRI010000107.1:0-5067 GCA_964433405.1 uncultured archaeon
GAAATGGGAAAATTTTTATGTTGAGGTTAGAGCAATTTTCATGGGCAAGACAGGAACGACAACGTGGGTAAAAATAAGGAAAAGAAACAGTAACGAGTACAGGCTTGTACCGACAAAGTGGCAGAACTACAAAAAACCCGGGCCGAATCAAAAGTATACCTCAGATGGGAAGAAAAGAAGAAGAATTAAGAGATCGCCGAAGTCGATTCTCGGAGTACGCAGCTAACTAAATCTTTTTTAACTATTTTCAGCAAGCTTCTTCTGTGGCGGATATAGATCAGGATCTTACGGAACACATCACCGAACTTAGGGCTAGAGTTACGAGGGTTGGAATTCTTCTACTTTTCCTCCTCCCCCTTCTCTTCTATTTCTCTCCAGATTTGATCCGCCGCTTTTGGGAAGGGGTTGTAGACGAAGAAATGTTCGTTTACTCCCCCATGGAGTGGATCCTCCTGCGCCTTGGTTTCTCCCTGATCCTTTCTCTGGTTATTATTTATCCCTATGCTATGCTCGAGCTGTATCTGTTCGCAAAACCAGGGCTTTACGAGTCGGAAAGAAAATTTCTGAAGTTTGCGATCATTCCAAGTTATCTCCTATTTCTTGCGGGTTCCTACATATCTTATAAGTTTTTGGTTCCATTTCTTTACACTCTATCTGCTGGAAATCCGTTCTATTCGGCTGAAAAGACTATTCTGAGCGTCTTAAAACTTTCATTTTCTCTCGGGTTCCTACTTCAGATACCTCTGGCTATTTTTCTACTTGATAGGTTCAAGGTCTTAAGCTATGAGACGCTGAGAGATTTGAGGCTTCCGATTTACCTCATTCTGCTCGCTATCGTCTTCAATTCCTCCGCAGACATTGGAGGTCTAACGATGGTGGCACTAGCATTATCATTTTTTTTAATGTTTGAATTCTCCCTTTTTGTTATCGGTCTGAGTAAAAGATAAATAAAGAATAATTGACGTAGAATCATGCATATAGTAATCGCAGGAGCAGGAGAAGTAGGTTATGAGTTAGCTAGATCCTTGTCAGGTAAAAATGATGTTTATGTGATCGAAAAAGATAAAGAAAAGGTTGATCGTTTAAATGAACTCGATGTAATTGCGATAAGAGGAAACGCTGCGAGTTTTAAGACTCTTTATGAAGCAAAGATAGATAGGGCGGACATATTTCTGGGAGTAACTGGAAATGATGAAGTGAACATTCTCTCAGCCCTAACCGCAAAAAAGCTTGGAGCCAAAAAAACGCTTGTTAGGGTTGAAAATCTGGATTACGCGGATAAACCCGTGACGAGGCATTCTCCCTTAGGTTTCGACCTTGTCGTCTGCCCTCCTCTGGTTCTTGCTCACGAAATAGTCGAACTCGTGGGCATTCCATTCGCCGAAGAAGTCATAACCTTAAGTGGAGGAGAAATGGAGGTAATAGAGTTTCAGATTACTGAAAACTCGCCCGTAATTGGAAAAAGCTACAAGGACCTCAACTTACCCCCTGACGTCGTTTTAGCTTCCATTCAAAGAAATGGAGATGTGATCCTTCCGGGAGAAGAAAATCTGAGGGCAGAGGATAAGGTTACAATAGTCGGAAAAAGGGAGGAAATCGAAAAGATCAGGGATCTATTCGGAGAACAAATAGTAAAAAGAGTGACAGTCTTCGGGACAAATGAAATAAGTTCCTACGTTGCTGAAGCCCTCAACAAGAGCAGGGTCAGTGTGAAGGTCGTGGGAGCGAGTAAGAAGGCCTGTGAAGATCTGAGCGAGAAGCTCAGGGGTATAAGAATAGTCTGTGGAAACTTTTTGGATCTTGAATTCCTCAACAAGGAAGAGATAGGGAAGTCGAATGCGGTCGTCGCACTGACTGACAGCGATGAAAGGAATCTGCTCGTTTCTCTGCTCTCCAAGAATTTGGGGGCAGAAAGGGCAATAGTTAAGGTCGAGCACGAAGAGTATGCAAGGATCTTCGAAAGTGTCGGCATCGACCACGCATTGAATCCAAAGAGAATGACGATATTGGAGGTTCAGAAACTGCTGATGATGGACAAGGTAGAGGTAAGAACTATTGCGGATATTTCTGGCGCCGTGATAATGGAGCTCGAAGTTAACAGTCAGAAGCTAAAAGACAAAAAGCTTGCAGAACTGCAGCTTCCAAAGAATACAGCCATATGGGTTGTAATTAGGAACGGGAAGTGTATGATTCCTTCTCCGGACTTGGTTTTGACCCAAGGAGACAGAGTGGTGGTAAGAACGACTTGGAAGGAGGTAAAGAAAGTAGGAGAGATCTTTGAATGAACTACCGTTATATCGAGAACATAACAGGGCAGGTTTTGTTCGTGTTTTCTTTTTTAGTCCTCTTTCCGGCAATTTTGGCTTTATTTTACGGGGAAAGAGCAGATTTTTTCATTCTTACTTTCTTGGTTTCGATCTCTCTTAGCCTCTTTTTCATTTTCCACTCAAAGGGTTATTCGATATCAGATATCGAGGACTCAGACGTTTACAGCGCCGTTGCGGTAGCATGGCTTCTTGTACCACTAATCGGGGCAATTCCGTTTTCATTTTGTGGTATTAGCCCAATAGACTCGATATTCGAAGCGATGTCCGGTTTCACGACCACTGGGGCCACCGTTATTTTGCCTGAAAATTGGCCAAAGTCGGTTCTTCTGTGGAGGAGTTTGATGCAATGGATTGGAGGTATTGGAATAATAGTCGTTTTCCTGATCTTTTTCCCACAGACGAGGAAAAGCTCAGCTCTATTCGGGGCAGAATATCCCGCAGTTGTTCTGCCCAAAGTTCGCCCGAGAATAAGGGACATGGCTATCGTGATATTTCAGGTTTATCTGATGCTCACACTTCTGGAAATCGCGATCCTCTATGCACTCGGACTAGACCTTTTTGAAGCCGTAAATCATGCTTTCGCATCTATCTCAACCGGTGGTTTCTCCACACATTCCGAAAGTATCGCCTACTTCAATGATCCCAGAGTCGAAGCTATCGTAGCTTTCTTCTGCATGATAGGTGGAACGAACTTCGCTCTCATTTATGCATCGACTCAGAGGCAAATTAGAGTCATCGCAGACGTCGAGTTCAAGAATTATTTGAGCTTACTCTCTGTAAGCATCCTAATACTGACCATTCTTAACTTGTCTCAATTCGGTATCCTGGACTCTCTCCGCTACTCGGCATTTCAGGCGATATCTCTGGCAACTACCACTGGCTTCACAACCTGTGACTACGACACTTGGAGCGATTCGGCTAAGGTTGTGCTTCTGCTTCTGATGATCATCGGCGGATGCAGCGGTTCCACTTCTTCTGGGCTTAAGGTGATCAGAGTCGTTATTCTGCTAAAATATGTAAGCGCCCAAGTACTCAAACTCGTCGATCCCCGGAGTGTAAAGGTGATCAGATACGGCAATTCGGCTATAACTGAAAAACAGATGAACGAAGTGGTTGGATTCTTCGTGATTTACCTCTTTGTGTTCACAAGCTCCTTACTGCTGCTATCTCTCAGTGGATACGACATGGTTACATCCATCTCCGCCACAATTGCAACTCTGAGCAATGTAGGACCCGGATTGGGTCTTGCTGGGCCAAGCGAGACCTATGCAGATTTCAATCCATTTGCAAAGCTCATATTTATAATCAACATGTGGGCCGGTCGTCTAGAAATTCTTCCCGTTCTTACCCTCTTCTTTTCAGCATTTCAAAGAGGCAGGTGGTAATCTCTTCAGCTTTGACTGCGAACTGCTCTCCAGTCTTGAGATCTTTTACTGATAAATTGCCTTTTTTAACCTCCTCTTCTCCAATAATTATAGCAAAGTCCGCATTTATGTCGTTAGCATAGCTGAGCTGCTTTTTCAAGTTCCTTTCCATTACGTCCACGACAGCAACAAAGCCAGAGTTGCGAAGTTTTTCTGCGGTCTCGAAGGCTATTTTTTCAAGACCTTTAAAGTAAGCTACGACTACAGTTTTTTTTCGTTCTGCCTTTGCATCTATTAGCTCGCATATTCGATCAAAGCCTATTGCAAATCCAGTTGCGGGAGTTCTTACTCCTCCAAAAAGCTGGGCAAGCTCGTAGCTTCCCCCTCCACATATCTGCTTTTGGGCCCCGAGATCCTTTGCGTAAAACTCAAACACAATGCCTGTATAGTAGTCTAGCCCCCTCGCAACTCCGAGGTTAATGGTGTAAGTGACACCAGCAGCGTCCAGGACGTCTAGGAGCCTTTCAAGGTAGACAAAATCGTAATCAACGAGCTTTTTGCCTTCTTCGATGATTTTCCTGTCGCCCTTTAAATTCATTATAGCCCTTATTCTCTCTCTCATCTCACTTCCAACTCCGATTTCAGTAAGATAATTTTCAAGTCCCTCTTCGTCTTTCTTGTCTATCAGTCTCATTACTTTCGAAGCCTTATCACCCAAAAAGCTTAGAGCAGACCTAAGGATACCCACATGTCCTATGTGTAGCTCGTAATCTAATCCAAAACTCTTCAGCATCTTGTCAGCGAGTATTATGACTTCCGCGTCGGCGAGATAAGAGTCTGATCCTATCAGCTCAACTCCAAACTGCCAGAACTCTCTGTACCGTCCTTTCTGGGGGCGTTCATACCTGAAACAGTTTTCGAAGTAGTAAAAGCGTATGGGTTTCGGAAGGTTGCTGCATTCGTTCACATAAAACCTCATGATTGGGGCAGTCAGTTCTGGGCGTAAAGCGAGTTCCCTTTCAGACTTGTCTTTAAAAACGTACATTTCTTCCAAAATTCCTTCGCCGGATTTCAACTTGAATAGTTCAGAGTATTCGAAGGTGGGAGTTGAAACTTCTCTGTAGCCGAATGATTCCGCGATCTCCCTAAGTTTTTTCTCTATTGCTCTTCTTTTTTCCATTTCATCTGGCAGAAAGTCCCTAGTCCCTCTTGGCCTTTCGATCTTCACACCTGAAGTAAGAACGGGATTAAAAAAGTTCTCGTAAAACTTAAATCTGTTTGGAACCATTCGATTCATGGAGTTTAGGAAAGAGGTGGAGATCTCCAAAATCCTAATCAGTGGGAATGTCGAGGAAAGCGCAGTGGAGATCAGATAC
>CAYSRI010000108.1:0-5015 GCA_964433405.1 uncultured archaeon
CATGCACTCTCGACTTAGTGAATTTCCATTTATTGCTGGTTTCCATGTTACAAGGGCTGCAATGAGAGACGTTTACGTTAAGGGAGCAAGACCCGTAGCGGTTTTTTCAGATATCCACGTTGCGGATGATGGAGATGTCAGCAAGATCTTTGATCATATCGCTGGTATTGCTACGGTTTGTGAAGCAACAGGTGTACCTCTCGTTTCTGGTAGCACGCTGAGAATAGGGGGAGATATGGTTATCGGCGAACGCATGACAGGTTGCGTTGGATGCGTTGGAGTAGCTGAAACCATTCTACCGAGAAAAAATGCAAGGGCAGGAGATGTTATACTGTTAACAGAAGGCGCTGGCGGTGGAACTATAGCAACAACAGCCATATACTACGGTAAACACGAAGTTGTTGAGGAAACCATAAACCTTGACTTTATAAAAGCTGCAAGAGCAATATTTGAAGAAAAGCTATTGAAAAGAATTCATGCTATGAGCGATGTAACTAACGGTGGCATAAGAGGGGACGCTGAGGAGATCTCGAAAGTTTGTGGGAGCGCACTTGTTTTTGATTATGAGAAGTTAAGAAGATGCGTAAATCCGAGGGTTTTAAGCATGCTTGAAGAGCTTCAAATTGACTTTCTTGGAGTTTCCATAGATTCCCTTATGATTATCTGTCCAGAAGATTCTGCTGAAGTTATTAAAAGTGCTGTAAAGAAAGCAGGGGTTAAGATAGAGGAAGTTGGATGGGTTGAAAATGGAAGCGGCGCATACATTGTTGAAAATGGTAAGAAAAAAGAGATAACGCCAAGATTTCGGGAATCGGCTTATACACCACTTAAGAAAGTGGTAGGAGAAGAGACACCAAGAAATTTTGAAGAGATGCGAAGAAAGATTGACGAAGCAGTTGCTAAAGCCTTTGAGAAGAAGAAAGCAGTTTTAAGCAAATTGGGTTTCTAGCTGAACTTTCTAGTTTTTTAAATCCGCTTACTTTATTAAGCTAAGCTTTGAGCATTTGATCTATTTCCTCTTTACAGTCCTTGGATCTAATTTTGGCTTCAAATCTAATCTAAGTCTTCAACCTTTTTTCTCCAAAGTGAGTTTATGAGACTAGTAAATTTTGGATTTCTGAATCTTTTCATGATTTCAGCTTCTCTTGGAAAACCGATGAAAGGATCTATGGACTTATTTTTTACATTTACGACCCAAATTTTTGCATTAGCTCGCTTAAAATCTTCCGAGTAATGATGGAAAAACTTTACAAATTCATCTGGTTTTTCCTCCGTTTTAACAAGAACAACGTAGTTTGGGATCTTTTCTGCGAGCGAGATGTGAGTTTTGACATCTTCAAAAACATCGCTGATTGTTGAAAAGAATACTGTGTAGTTGTAGTTTTCATAGAAGCGGAGGTAATCACCTTTTCCGTTGAAATTGAAGATGTTGTTGGCAGCTATTTTCATATCTTCAAGAACGTCAAGAAAAGCTTTGGATTTTAAGTACTCTTCAAAAGCCAACTCAAAATCCTTTTTTGTTGGAGATCGTGTGTGAAGATGATAAAATTCAGCACCATCAATTTCTATCTTTTCAGAAAAGTGAAGACTTTTTATCGAAATTGGGCAGTCGATAAAGCTGCAGACGACTTCTGAAATCTCTTTTGGGCTAAAATCTTTTAAATCAACTCCAAGAACTCTTAAAGCTGCTCTTATAGCTTTTCTTTCAATTTCTTCCTTGCTTACAATAACCCTTCCAACGAGCATTCGTGAAACTTCTTCGACTATTTTTTCCATTGCAATCGATCAACGTTAGGTTTTTTTATCTTTTTCCGAAAATCATGGTATGAAGGTGAAAACTCCTTCGAGGCTTCACATCACACTCATTGACATGAACGGTAGCATTGGGAGAATTGATGGAGGAGTAGGTTTAGCTCTGGAGGAACCTTTCATAGAGATAGTGGCAAAAGAGAGCGAGGAGTTATGCATTGAGGGGAATGAAAGGTTTAAGAAAGCTGCAGAAAGATTTGCAAATAGATTTGGCTACGGAATAAAAATCAGGGTTCTTTCAGATTATGACAACCATGTTGGACTAGGCAGTGGAACTCAAGCTGCGCTGGCAGTTGGGAAAGCTTACTGTGAAATTTATGGGATAAAAATGAGCGTTAGGGAAATTGCTGAAATTGCCGGAAGAGGTGGAACTTCTGGAATAGGTGTTGCTGCCTTTGAATCTGGCGGGTTTATCGTAGATGGGGGCCATTCAACAAAGGAAAAAAAGGAATTTTTACCCTCCTCAGCTAGCAAAGCAAAGCCGCCACCAATAATTTCAAGACTAAATTTTCCTGACTGGGATATAGTTGTCGCACTTCCGGATCTCAAGGGGGCCTACGGAATTGAAGAGATAGATTTGTTTAGAAAAGCTTGTCCAGTATCGATTGAAGACGTTAGGGAACTCTGCCATCTAATCTTAATGAAGCTTCTCCCATCGATTATTGAAAGAGATCTTGAAAGTTTTGTTTTTGCAATAAGAAGAATACAAGAACTTGGATTTAAAAAAGCAGAAGTTGAAAGGTATGGTGACATTATGAAAAATTTCTTGAGCGAATTTTCAGCAGGAATGAGCTCCACTGGGCCTGCAGTTTATGCTGTAACAGATACAAATGCCAGAGCATTGGCGAATGATATGAAGAGTTTTTTTGAAGAAAGAAATTTAAAATGTAAAACCATAGTAACAAAAGCAAGAAATAGAGGTGCTGAAATAGGGTGAACTACCAATCGCTGATGCGAAAAGCTTCCCAGCCATTTCCGCTGTATCTCATTTCGAAATTGACTTTGCGGCAGCAGAAAGTAAAAATCTTTTATCTCGGAACAGTATAGAACTGCTTGAATTTAACTTGCTCGAAATTGGAAAGAAGTCAATTGAAAGACAATTTGAGTTTTCTTAGAAAAGTCAACGGGTTTGGGAAAGATCTAAAGATGAAAGAAAAAGACCAGTATGGGATTAAGGGGGTTCGAGTCTTTTATTTTTAATATCGGAAACTGTGAAACAAACTACACTTAACTTTTCGTGAGATAAAAAAGATTTTAGCCAAGAGGATTGATGTAAATTTATAAAGAGTCATGTGCGCAACAAATGATAGAGCAAAATATCTGCTTGGGGGCGGATCATGGTAGTGGCTGGAGTTGATGCGGGAACGAAGTCTTATGACATCGCAATTCTTGAGAAAGGGGAAATTTTTGTAGAAAGCTTCCCAACAGAAAAAATAAGGAAAGATCCAGAGCCAATTTTGGAAACCCTTGAACGTCATGATGTTGAAATTTCGGCCGGACTGTCTGGTTATGGAATTCCAATAAAACCTTTTTTCGATCTTACAGAAAACGAAGTAAAGTTGATGACACTAAACCTTGAAGCCTCGGTTAGCGTTGGATTGAGAAAACTTATAAACGAAATTATAAAAAGGAAGCTTAAATTTTACACAGTGCCAGCGATCATCCACATACAGACAATTCCAGCTTGGAGGAAGTTTAACAAAATAGATCTTGGCACTTCAGATAAGCTTTGTTCTGCTGTTTTAGCAGCTTTTGAGTTATCAGAAGAAGTGGAAATCGAAAAACAAAATTTTATTTTGGCAGAAGTCGGTTACGGCTTTTCTTCTTTTGTAGCCGTGAAAGATGGGAAGATAGTAGACGCCCTTGGAGGCACATCTGGATTTATGGGTTTTTCATCCATTGGATCCATTGATGCAGAACTCGCTTACCTTCTTGGAGGATTTTCGAAGAACTTGATTTTCAGCGGGGGTGTAAAGAGTTTTGTTGAAGAGTACGGTGGAGACGAAATTGAAATCCTTGCGGAGTTTGTTATGAAGGGTTTTAAGAGTATGGAAGTTAGCGTTCCAGACGCAGAATTCATTCTTTCAGGTAGATTTGCTGAAAAACTGAGCAAAAAGCTTGGTTATCGTGTCTTGAGAGGATTTGGAAAAGGAAAGCAATCTGCAGAAGGAGCCGCATTAATAGCTGATGCGATTTCTGGTGGAAAATCGAGGAGGATCGTGAAAAGTCTTGGAGTTTTCGATGCAAAGGGTACTGTGCTTGATTATCTTTCAAGGGAATTAAAAGAAATTGTTTTGAAAAGATTGAATATGCATCCTTCAACTTTCCAGAGCGGAGAGAAAGAATAGAGTAGATGGATGTAAGATCTTGATATGCATTGGCGATCTCGTAGCTTCTTATACTTTAAAGTTTTGGATTGAGCCTGATATAATTGTTGTTGATGGAAAGACTTCTAGAGAAAAGAAACTTGACTTGAAAACTCAAAAGATATGAATCTCCTGAAGTCGAAAGTGCAAAGAAAAACAAAAACTCTTGTATTTGCTAAAGGAGAGGAGGATCTCGCAGTCATGCCTTTCGGCATTCCTTTACCGATAGATTCGCCCCCTTCAAAATAGTCAACCGTAAGACGTTCATCGAGAACATCACTTTCAATCCCCGTTTTCAGGGGATTCCTTTGCAAGTTTTAAGGGGACCGGCGGGAACGGGGAAAACAAGTTTCTTTCAATCCCCGTTTTCAGGGGACTTACTTTGCAAGCTGATGGTAGGGCGAGGGTAGAAGGGAAGCATGTAGTCTTTCAATCCCCGTTTTCAGGGGACTTACTTTGCAAGAGGGCTCACGGAATTTGGCATTTTAGAAACCTCAAGGGCTTTCAATCCCCGTTTTCAGGGGACTTACTTTGCAAGGGGAGCAAAGGCGTTCCACATCCTCGTTCCGATATACAACTTTCAATCCCCGTTTTCAGGGGACTTACTTTGCAAGAAACTATGTCCCGCAGAATGCTTTATTATGGCAAACTACTTTCAATCCCCGTTTTCAGGGGACTTACTTTGCAAGAGATTCTGGAGCGATGCGGAATATAAAGCGATCAAGGGATCTTTCAATCCCCGTTTTCAGGGGACTTACTTTGCAAGTAAACAAATACTTTAAATTTGCAAGATTTACAGAAGACTTTCAATCCCCGTTTTCAGGGGACTTACTTTGCAAG
>CAYSRI010000109.1:0-3099 GCA_964433405.1 uncultured archaeon
ACGAGACTTATGGCTGAAAAGGAAGGTTTGGATTGCAAGGTTGGAATTGCTGGAAGAGACACGAGAATTCTGATCATAATGCTTGGGCTTCTTTTCAGCAATTATGGAGGCATTTTAGTCTCTTTATGGCTTTTAATAATATTAGGCTTCTTAACAACTATGCAGAGAATCATTCTAACGCTTAGAAATCTTGATTGAGATGTTTTCAACATAGGATTAGGGCTTTTTAAACATATGTAGAAAAATATAAATCTTCAGTTGAGTGCTAAAAATATGCAACTTGCAACCGCGGTCGGATTCATAGTGGGTTTTCTTTTTGGAATGAGCACAATAACAACACTCCTTGGCTTCTTGGGAAACGTTTTGATCGAGGTCGAGGAGACACTCAGGAACATCAGTGCGGTCTCAACGGTTGTGCTCTTGGTGATAGCGGTCATTCTATTTGTAAAAATAAAAGCAATAGCCGGACTAATTGCAGGCGCTATAGTCGGAGCTGTGCTCAACTTTATCCTTGCCCAGAATGGGATAAACGTTTTTGAGATTTTTAAGTCTGCTTTTGGATTTTAATTTTTTAGCTTTATCAAGCTGAAGAGCAGAATAGTTAAATCTTTATCCTTCGTTGCAAAGGGGGTTCATGCTTTCAACTCTTTCAACTTGCATCCAGTGTGGAGTCTGTTCATCTTCCTGCAGCATGAGATACAACATGAATTTGAGAAAGGCAATTGCAAGGTTTCTCAGCAATCAGGACTTCTGGAGCACCGATCTCTGGAACTGCACGAACTGCTTGGTCTGCCAGCAGAGATGTCCGAGGGGGATAAAGCTCGTTGAAGCCATTGTCAGCTCAAGAAGCGAAATAATTGAGAAAGGTTCGTTGCCTAAAGAACTCAGGGAGATGCTTGAGAACATTCAGAAGTTTCGAAATCCTTTTGGAGCTTTGAAAAGGCCTGATTTTGACGCTAAAATAGCCAAAAATGGAAATTTTGAATATCTTTTGTTTCTTGGATGCTCCGTCTATGATCAGAGAGTTCAAAAAGTTGCTGAGAAGGCTATAGAGTTGCTGAAAGCTGCAAAGATCGACTTTGCACTTCTACCTGAAGAGAACTGCTGTGGAAACGATGTAAAGGCTTTGGGGGAGAAGGGACTGTTTGAAATGCTCAAAGAAGATAACCTTAACAGATTTTCAAGTTTTGGGGTGAAAAAGATAATTACGATTTCTCCCCACTGTTACAATGCCTTCAGGAACTATTATGGTATCGAGACGTACCATATTACGGAGATTCTGCTGAAAAAGGTCCAGAGTGCCGAATTGAAGTTCACTAGGCCATTTGAGGGTAGAGTAACGTACCACGACTCGTGCTACTTGTCAAGATACAACCATATAGTTTCGGAGCCACGCGAACTGCTGAGGGCTGTTCCAGGGGTAGAATACGTTGAGATGCAGAGAATTAAGGAGCTATCGCTTTGCTGCGGTGGTGGCAGCGGGGGAATTGTGAGAGATTTTATTTGGAAACCGTCGCATGAAAGAATAAGAGAGGCCCTGCTAGCGGGGGCGAATTTTTTGGCAGTTTCGTGCCCCTTCTGTTTGGTGATGCTGGAAGATTCTGCAAAGGTGAAAAAAGCTGAGATAAAAGTTGTTGATATAATAGAGATCCTTTATGACTCAGTTTTTTGAGCTTCTTTTTGTTCTTCTGCCTTATCTTCAACTTTTTTCTCTTCTTCAGCTCTTCTCTCGAATTTTTCGACTATCTGAATCTCCTTGAGATTTAGTAGTCTGAAAGCGTCCCTAACAACCCTGTAACGTCCGATAAGGAAAAGCTGGTTTAAGTAAGCCTCGTTTGGAACCTCTACAACAGCTTTATCACCTTCAACGCTTAGATTTTTCAGTTCTACGCCGGTATGGATAATAAAGAGGGCCCTCAGCTTGTCTTCGATCTTCTCAAGTTTTTCCTTGATTTCGTATTCAAGTATTAAGTTCTTCCCTGCGAGGGGATGGTTGAAATCCACTATCACTCTGCGTCCAACTATTCTCTCCACCGTTCCCAATTTATCTCCGATTCTTACCCGCTGTCCTACTTCTGGTTTTTCTCTGAATTTTGTTATGCTGAAAGAGTCTTTTTTGTTTGGATCGTACTCTCCAAAAGCTTTTGCAGGAGGAATTTTGACTTCTCCCTTGTATCCGGCCTCTTTGCCTACAAGATCCTCATCAAGCCCCTTTAGCACGTGACCTTCGCCAACAACAGCGTAGATATCCCCGTATTTCGCGTTTTCATTGAATATACCGTGTATCTTTGCAACTTCAGCGCTAGTCGTGTCTATGACTTCTCCACTCTCCAGTTTGGCCGTATAACTGAGCCTAACGAAGTCACCGTTTGAGATCATGCAATCACCTTTCCTATGCGATCCTGTGAGGGTATATATTCCTTCCCACTTTGTTTTTTGCGGAAATTATACCGGTTGTAACTAAATAATTCAGAATTATTAGCAATTTTTAAACTACTGTTGCTGCTAAGCTCCCTTTCGAAAGGGGAGGTGTAATCAATAAGAGAACCAAAACTGGAAAGTAGTTTGCCATAATGCAGGGAGAAGTCTAGCAAGGTTGTTGGAATAGACATTGGCATATATCATCTCTTCGTAGATTCCGATGGAACAGCATTCGAGAATCCGAAGTTCATAGAAAGAACACAGGGAAAGATAGAGAAGGTTCAGAAAGAGCTTTAAAGGAAACAGAAGGGTTCAAAGAGAAAGGAAAAGACAAAGCTTAAACTGGGTAAGCTTCATGAAAAGCGGGAAAATCAACGAAGCGATTTCTTCCACAAGCTTTCACGCTACTCGTGAACAACTATGATGGAATATATGTAGAAGATCTCGATGTTAAAGATCTGGTTGAAAATGGAAATCTCCTACCTTAAACAGGCACATTCATGACTCTTCATGGTCAAAATTCCTCTCGCTGCTTGCCTTCAAGGCTGAATGAGCTGGAAGGCAGGTGGTGAAAGTTAAGCCAAGAAATACAACTGAATGTGGGGCTGCGAGCTGAATGCTTGTGGAGAGAACCTTTACTTCTCGTAATTCCCCCTCGGAAGGTTATCGATGGGCAAG
>CAYSRI010000109.1:3109-5005 GCA_964433405.1 uncultured archaeon
AATGAAGCTGGAAGCCCCTTGCGTAAGCGGGCTTAGTTTACTACTTTTTAGTTATTCTGTCTAATAAAAATGCTAGGAGAAAGCCTTAGCAGACTCTAATTTTTTGAGTTTTTCAACAGATGCTGCAACCTTTCGATGAACAAATCGGGGTTACTGGGAGAAATTACAACGCTTGGCCATTTATTTCTTTTTATCTCCACCGCTTTCTTTGCTGATGTAGCAAATCTTAATCCATTATATACAAATACCTTCGAGCCGCTGACCTTCTTAACTTCTTCCACGCTTTTCAGGCTAATGGAATAGGAAAATGCCCCCAAAACTATTTTTATCCTGTCGTAATGTATTTCGTATTTCCTTGGCAATACTACCCAATATGCAGCCAGAATCAATGCAAGGGATGTTAGGAGAATTGTTTCTGCAACTTTGGCTTCATATTCGCTATCGGAGGGTATTATATTGTACCGAATTAGAATGAGAAGCAAAAGGATCGTGGTAGGTGCTATTGAGAGTGAAATTTTTACCCAGACATCATATTCCGGCTCATCTTCGAGTATCAACATATTTCGACGCGTATTTTGTTACCTTTCCAAGAACCTGGATTGCATTTATTGCATTTGAGTAAACTGGAAATCTATTCTTTTCGAACTTATTTTTTTGCTCGAAAACTAGGTCTCTGTGTCCTTCGAGAACGAAATACACCGGTTTGCCAAAAGATCTTAGCCTCTCAAAGTCCGGACTATAATCTCCCCAGAATGGACCTACATCCATCGCTACAACCATAGAATCAACAATAACATCGCTAAGAATTGCCTCAATTGCCGTATTGTAGGTCTTATCCACACCGAAGTACACAACCATCGGCCATATGTCAACAGGATTGTTGACCCCATGCCATTCTGGGCTAACAGACTTAATTCTTTCCACGGTCTCCTTTTTGAAGTTTGCAAGCTTTAAACCCGAAAAGAACGCGGTGTCTGCAGACTGTACGCAACCCGAACCTGTGTAGTGTATTATTCCGACCCTATTGCCTTTGGGCAGAGGCTGGAATGCGAAGGCTTTGGCAACATCCAGGAGTTCGTCGAAGCTGTAAACTCTAACAAGATTTGCCTGCTTGCAGACTGCATCGAAAATGTCATCGTTTCCGCAGATAGATGCTGTGTGACTCATTGCCGCCTTTTGTCCGTATTCGGTTCTCCCGCTCTTGAAGATTACGATCGGTTTCTTTGCATTTTTTGCGAAGTTGTAAAAAGCTCTTCCGTTCCTTATACCCTCCATGTAAATTCCTACTACGGATGTTTTGTCATCTCTGAGAAGAAAATCAAGTGCTTCATGGTCCTGCACATCTACTTTGTTCCCCATTCCGATGATCTTGCTGAAGCCCACATGCGGATGGTTTGAAAAAATCGATACCATCAACACACCTAAAAACAATCCGGTTTGAGCTATTAGGCTTATGTTACCCTTGTTTACTGCCATAAGCGGCGCAAAGCTTGTTATGAATCCTGTTTCAGTGTTAAACCCTCCAGTAGTGTTTGGGCCTAGTATGAGGATTCCAGCTTCTTTTGCGATTCTTATAACTTCCTTTTCAATCCTGGCCCCTTCCTCTCCCTCCTCGCTGAATCCCGAGCTCAGAATAACAACACCTTTTACTCCTTTTTCTGCACAATCTCTCATTACTTTGGGAACGATTTTTGCAGGTACTGCGATGATAGCGACATCTACGCTATCCGGGATATCCTTGAGAGAGGGATAACATTTCAGATCGTGAATTTCCTCCGCGTTTGGATTCACAGGATAGATTTTGCCCCTAAATCCGTGCGTCTTCAGATTCCAAATTATGTTGTTTCCAGGCTTCCCAGGAGTCCTGGAAGCACCAACAACAGCCACGCTGCGGGG
>CAYSRI010000110.1:0-4960 GCA_964433405.1 uncultured archaeon
CCAAAGAAAGTTGATCTGGAGAAGAGAGTTATGCTCTTTCTGTTTGCAAGGCTGATGGACAAATCAAACAGAGATATTGAGGAGCTTTTAGAGCTGTTTGAACCTTTATTCGGGATAAAGGTTAGCTACAAAACGATAGAAAGATTATACTCGGATGAAGAAGTTAGAATGGCTTTACACAACCTCTTCATCCTTCTGCTTAGAGAGGAAGGAGTTTCAGGAGATTTTTCAGGAGATGGGACAGGATACAGCCTAACCATCACTAAGCACTATAGAAGCAATCCTAAAAGGAAAGGTAAAGACTTCAGATACGTTTTCAGGATAATTGACATCGATACGGGAATGTACGTTGGCTTTGGCTATTCTGACAGATCTGAGAAAGATGCCTTTGAGAAGGCTTTAGGAATGCTCAAAAGCATGGGGGTGAAGGTAAACTCGATTTCTCTGGATAAGTATTACAGCAGTAGGAAGACTCTGAGGCTGTTTGATGCTGAGACAGCTGTCTACGTCATTCCAAAGCGAAATCTTGCCAGAATAGGATTTGACTGGTTGAGGGTTATCGAGAGGATTGTTGAAGCTCCTTATAGGTTTCTGAAGAGGTACTTCAAGAGGAACTTAAGTGAGGCAGGATTTTCTGCTGATAAGAGGAGATTTGGATGGTTGATAAGGCAGAGGAGGGAGGACAGGAGAGAGATGGCTTTGTTTGCTGTTGGGCTGTGGCACAATGTGTTTGCTGTTAGGGTGGTGAGGTAATTTTGTCCCAAAGTCCATTATGAACACAAAATTTATATAGTTTGGATGACAATTGCTCTCTGTGGTACAATGAGATTGGGTAAGCTGGCTGCTTTGCTGATGGTTTTGGTGATGCTTGGGAGCGTAGTGAGTCTTGCGATGGCAACCGCTACAAAGATGGAGCCAGTAATGACAACAGAAAGAAATGAATTGAACAAAAACGTAAACATTATAAAAATCGACCCAGCTCTTAAAAATAAAACACCCTTCTGGGTATTCCTCGCTGCCGGAGGTATGGAAAAGGGAAGAGCTGCAACCTTCGAGTACATAGATAGCAGCTCAAATTTGACGAAAGAGGAGAAAACCCAGCTGAAGAAATTCTTAAAAGAGATGTGGAAGAAGTATCGTGTGAAGACTACTAAGGAAGGCGACGTAACTTTAATCACTCTGGACTCAAAAGCAGAGGTAAACCTAACGCAAGAGGAGGAAGCCATGCTGGACAGGGTTGCCCAGGCTGTGAACGAGTACTTCAAAGCAAAGTACGGAGGAGATGTTGGAATTCTCTGGAATGTTGATACTCATCAGAGCATAATCTACATCTCATGCAAGAAATGGGGTGAGAGCGATTACTATTGTGGGGTTGCAAAGAATCATGCAGACGATCCCGACAACTGGACACAAGTTCCTCCTCCATCTGGGTATCCTGAGGGATTGTGGGATTTCATAATGCAGGTAATTCATTCATGGACTCATTATTACAATCCATCATACTGTTTACCAAATGGAATCTGTATTCCTACTGGTTCAGCTCCAAGTGAAACTAAATACTACGCAGATATAGCCAAGAATAAATATTTAAGCGGGTACAAGTATTCTGCTTTCCAGAATCTCGGATATGCAAGCCACTTCTTGACAGATGTCGGAAATCCATTGCACACAGGGGCTGAATTGAGACAGGCAACTTTTAAATGGGTACATTACGCATACGAAAATTACGTTACGAATAATTGGAATTCAGGATATAATTTCAAGTCTGTCGTTGAAAACAACCGGTACTACTACCCAATAAGTGACCCAGAGCAAGCGGCAAAAAATCTGGCCAGCTATTCTCACCAGTATGTAGAGACACTATTCTGGACTATTTTCCTTAATCCGGATACGTGGCAATCAAGCTCTACAGTAAAACAGATAACAGAAAACTGTTTGTTCGAAACTGCCAAATACACTCTTGGACTCGTAAAGTATGTAAGAGGGTAATGTATATGTTATTTTTTATTTAACGAAAATTTGTGGTGGTGAGGTATGATATTCCTGATACTTTCAATTCCATTCGGGGTGCTCGCCTTAGCTCTTTACAAGGTGTTAAAAAAGGCACCTGAAAAAGTAGGATACTTTTTCCCGCTTATACTAACCATAACACTGCCAGCAATGTACATACCAATAACCAACTTGGTTAGTGGGAGCATCTCAGACAAAAACATCGAACTGCTACCTATCGTAGGATATCTTACTATTTTTATAGTTTTCCTAATTCCGGCATTGGCTGCAACGATAATTCCAGTTCCCATAATCGACAAACTGAGAAAAAGGGATCTTATGGTATTTATTGCTTCAACTTTGAGTTTTGCTTACGTAATCCTGACAGGCTTTGCAGAAGTGATGGGTGGTGGCAAGAGTTATTCTGTAACAGAATTAAACATTGTAGGTAATGCCTACCTCACTTGCTTTAAGCTATTCGTAATCTCATCCGCCATCTATGTTGCTGGTTTGGGTATGCAGAGTTTTAGAAGTATGAATGAAACTGGGTAAGCTGGCTGCTGTGCTGATGGTATTGGTGATGGTGGGGAGTACAGTAAATCCTGTGATTGCGTGGGGACCAATAACACATTAGAATGTCGATTAATGCTACGGCAATCGGTGACGATAAATGAAGAAGGGAAGTGTTGATAGCGTTTTTAATACTTATTTTTTTAGGAAATAAACCGATTAAAAATGGATTCACAAGATTTGATAGTACAAGCGGAAAAAGTAAAAAATTTAAATGAGCTACGGTATTTTCTAACAAGAAATAAAGCCAGAATCTTCTGAAATTGGGGGTTAGTGAAAAACATGTTTGGTGTGAGCTGGGATGAGGAAACGGGAGGAATATTGCTTTTAGAGAGGGAAGGATCAATATTACCAATAGTCAGGCCAGTTTACCATGAAGAACTAGATTTATTAGGTTTTGACAAATATTGGAGTTATCCGAAGGTTGACGAACCTCTTCTGTGGAGTATAAACAGGAACTACTACTATTTCGGTAAAAAAGTAGCATCCGTTTACGGGGGAGGGTTTTACAGCGATCCGCAGATAGAAATACTCGAAAAAAATCTCGAAATTGAACCAGTAAATATTAAAAAAATGGTTTCCAAAAACAAAGATTTACTGGAAAACGCAGTTTTTCAGGCTTTAGATTTTATCAAATCTGTCAGAGAAAAGTATAAAAAATATAAAGCTGTTGTTGGATTTAGCGGAGGTAAAGATTCTGTTGTAGTCGTTGATTTAGTCCAGAGGGCCATACCTCCAGATGAATTTATTGTATTGTTTAACGATACCACCGAAGAGCTATCGCCCACCTACAAGTATATCGTAGAAGTTATGAACGCTTATCCGAACCTACAGTTTTTTGTCGCAAAATGTGAAAAGTCAGCTTTGGATCTTTGGAAGGTTTTTGGGCCTCCAAGTAGAGTTCATAGGTGGTGCTGCACGGTCTTTAAAACGTTACCTACGCTGAGATTTATGAGAGAAAAATTTGGTAAAAATGCAAAAATACTTTTCTTCGACGGAATCAGAGCTGAAGAAAGTGTAAAGAGGGCAAGTTTTGATAAAATAACAAAGGGAAAAAATTTTCGGCAATTAAACATCCATCCAACCTTACACTGGAACTCTGCAATGGTATATATGTATATTTTTATGCGAAAACTGCCCATCAACGAGCTTTACAGGTATGGCGCAATTAGAGCTGGTTGTGCTGTATGCCCGTTTGAATCAGAATGGTGGGAATTAATTACATGGAAAAAATACAGGGATGAAATTGAACCTTACTTGGAGATAATAAAACAATATGCTAAAGCAAAAGTTGTCAGAGATGTCGAGAATTATATAAGAAACGGAACTTGGAAAGGACGAGTTGGTGGAGATGGGTGGCAAAAAAGTAGAGTTATAATTCGGAATGATGACAGCAAAGTGGATATATACATAGATGGTAAACTTGAAAATTTCGTAGAGTGGAGCAAGATAATCGGGGATGTAGGTTTTAAAGGTAATTCAATTTTAATAAGCTTTAAAGGAAAAGACTGGTTTTGGGACAAAATTCCTTTAATCCCTGACAACAATCACATACGCTCTCCACCCAATATACCTCTTGGGCACATCAACCTTTGCTGAATTACCGAAAGGCGTGACTCTCTTCTCGAAAACAACCTCAACCTCCTCTTTCAGAACAAAATCTCCCTTCTTCACTTCAACCCTCCTCATGTTAAGTATATCCATAGAAATACTTAAATACTTTTTGGTTGGAATCAGAACATGAACCTTGGATTCAGAGTGACAGGGAAGTTTGTAAGGGAACTTCTGGATGTTTTGGATGAAATTGCAGAGGAGATAAGACAGGAGGAGAAGGAAAAGTATCCGTACACAGAATGGGAGAGGAAGAGAGAAGTTGTTAAGGAAAGGCTGAGAAAACTCCCTGAATACGTTAGAGAGGCTATTTCTGTGATAACCGTGCAAAAGAGGGTGGGAAGACCAAAGAAAGTTGATCTGGAGAAGAGAGTTATGCTCTTTCTGTTTGCAAGGCTGATGGACAAATCAAACAGAGATATTGAGGAGCTTTTAGAGCTGTTTGAACCTTTATTCGGGATAAAGGTTAGCTACAAAACGATAGAAAGATTATACTCGGATGAAGAAGTTAGAATGGCTTTACACAACCTCTTCATCCTTCTGCTTAGAGAGGAAGGAGTTTCAGGAGATTTTTCAGGAGATGGGACAGGATACAGCCTAACCATCACTAAGCACTATAGAAGCAATCCTAAAAGGAAAGGTAAAGACTTCAGATACGTTTTCAGGATAATTGACATCGATACGGGAATGTACGTTGGCTTTGGCTATTCTGACAGATCTGAGAAAGATGCCTTTGAGAAGGCTTTAGGAATGCTCAAAAGCATGGGGGTGAAGGTAAACTCGATTTCTC
>CAYSRI010000111.1:0-4929 GCA_964433405.1 uncultured archaeon
CTAGCTTAGAAAAGTTTTTTCATCTTTAAGTGAATCTATTTGTGGAGTAAAAACTAATTTTCGCTAAATAGACGGATTTCTATATCGCTATAGATCTCCTTCTGCGAGATGTGGAATTTCTTTCTCGATACGAGGTGAAGTAAAGAGATGTAATAGTCCACCAGCTCTTCTTTGCTACTCACAATTGAGAAAAGGGTTACAAAATCTCGTTTTTGCAACATTCTCATGAGTTTCTCTTCGACTTGTCTAATTCTATCCTCCATGCTCTCGTCATGGGGTATTGAGGTTATCACATCCATATCCAGAACTTCCTCCTTTTCTCAATCTCTTCAGCTTTTCTTAATTCTTCTATCAAATCTTTGAGAGTGTTTATCTTCCTTATTCTCCTCCTCTGAGCTCTCAAAATATCTTCGAGTTTAATTTCGTCTATATCCTCACTATCAAGCTCTTCCCATTCGATTATCTCCACATCGTTTTCATCTTCAGTGGGTGGGGGTTGTGGAGCTATTGCATCTGCTTTCATTCTGACAAGAATCGCTGCATACAGCAGAACTCTTCCTGAAATTCTTAAATCCAGTCTTTTAGCTTCCTCAAGCTTTCTCAGGAATTTATCAGTAACATCAATTACGTCTACATTCCAAGGATCTATTTCCCCCTTTCTTGCCATATCTATTAAGATTTCGATTGGGTCTCCGAATTCAACCTGATTCCCGTTACGATCGATGAATTGTCACCTCCTAGAGTTATGCCCACTACAGCATCAGCAGCTTCTATCATTGGCTTCCTCAAAGATACGACGATAAACTGTGCGGATTGAGAGCGTTTCTTTATCATCTTTGCAACCCTTTCCACGTTAACACCATCTAGAAACATGTCAACCTCGTCGAAGGCGTAAAAAGGTGCTGGTTTGAACATCTGGATCGCCAAGATCAAAGACAGTGCAACTAAACTCTTCTCTCCCCCGCTTAATGCCTCAAGTCTCTGCATCGGCTTGTTCTTCAGTCTCACCCGCATGTGCAGTCCGCTGTTGAAAACGTCATCGCTATCAAGGAACAACTCCCCCTCGCCGTCTGCAAGTTCAGCTAAAACCTCTCCAAAGTTTCTGTTGATAGCATTGAAGACTTCGAAAAAGACTTCTCTTTTTCTCTTCTCATATTTCTCAATTCTCTCTATGATTTCGATTCTCTCTCTTTCCAAAATTCCCTTCTTTTCCACAAGCTCGTCTCTCCGCGCTTTAACGTTTTCGTAGTCCTGTATAGCCTTCAAATTAACCTCTCCAAACTTTGACAGTTCTTCCTGAATTTCTGACAACTCTTTATTTAATGTTTGCAGGTCTCTGAGCACTTCTGGCAAATCAAAGCCCTCGAATTTCCTGAGGTCTTCCAAAATATAGGTCATCTTCTCTTCAAGAGTTAAAAGTCTGTCTTCGCACCTCTTCAGCTCGAAATTAGCCTTGCTTTTCTCGTCTTCAAGTCTCCTAAGTTCTGAGAGTAAGTAATCTCTTTCTTCCCGAAGCTCCTTTACTTTTTCTCCCAGAGATTTCTCCTCCTCTTGGAGGACTTTTAGCCTTTGAGATATTTCTTCACATCTTCTTTCTCCTTCCTCTATCTTTAGCTTCAGCTCATTCTTCCTTTTTGCTAGTATTTGTAGTTCTGAATTCAAATTCTCGAGGTTTTTGTTCAGCTGGGATTTTTGAAAATCCAGATTCTCTATCCTCCTATCAACCGAGACCAAGATTTCTTTATTTCTTGAAAGTTCATCCTTAGCTCTTTCAAGATCTGAAAGTATTTTCGGGATTTCGCTACCCTTTAATTTACCCTCAATCTCCTCTAAAGCTGCTTCGAGTTCTTTAATTCTCTTTTCAATTTCTAATAAACTGCTGTTAACCCTTTTCAGCTCTTCTATGCTTTGCTGTTTTTCCCTACCCTTTAGCTCTATCTTCCTATTAATCTCGATGATCTGTGCATCGTATCCTCTCAGTCTTTCCTCAAGTACTCTGACTTCCTCTCTAACCTGCTGAATCCTTGCATTTGCCTCTTCAAGCTTAACCTTGAGATCCTTTCTTCTTTCTTCGACTCTGCTTAGCTCAGCCAGTATCCTTTCCTTTTCTCTCTGCAATCGGTTAATTTCCTCAGACAGTTCTTTTTCCTTTTCTAGCATCTCTTTTGAAATCAGCAAACCTCTTCTCTCTCTGCTTCCTCCAGACATCAAACCGCTCTTCTCTACCAGATCCCCATCTAAGGTTACGATTCTGAGGTTTTTATCCATTAATCTCCTTGCATTTTCTATAGAATCTACAACAACAGTATCCCGAAGCAGAAATCTGAATACAGGAAGGAATTTTTTGTCGCAGTTTACAAGATTAACAGCATAGTCGATTACTCCCTTCTCGCCCAAAATTCCCCTGTCCAAGTCTACTCTGAAATCCTTTATTTTTCTTAACGGAATAAAACTTGCCCTACCAGCTTGGAGCATTTTTAAGTACTTTATGGCCTCGACCGCATCATCTTCGGTTTCAACGACTATGAACTGGAGTGCACCACCTATAGCAGATTCGATAGCATTTGCAAATTTTTCATCGACTTCTCCAAGCTGTGCGACAGTCCCAAAAATGCCCGCAAGCTCTCTCTTTTCTTTAGCATTTAATATAGATTCAACGGGTTTTGAATAACTCTGCAAAGCCGATATCTTTGCCCTTATCTTTGCCAATTCCACTTCCACTCGTTTTGACTCCCCCTCAATATCCGAAAGTTTTGATCGAAGTGAAAAAAGCCTTTTATCTAGTTCCAAAAATTCTGAGTTTATGTTTTTCTGCTCTTGTTCCCTTTTGAGTAGCTCCACTGAGACGGCTTCCAGCTTCTTTTTATCCTGCTCGAGTTTATCCAAAGTTCTATCTCTCTCAGATTTTATTTCTTCTATATCAATCTCAATTCTTCTTACAATCTCAAGCAGTTTATCTCTATCAGCAATGAGCTTGTTTCTCTCATCCTTTAATTTTTCGAGTTCATCCTTCTTCTCAATATACTTACCTTCCAACTCTTTGTAGCTCCTATCAGCACTTTCAAGTCTTTGCTTTAGATTGTTAACTTTCTCTTCGAGATCCCTAACGATTTCCCCAATGCTGACCTTCTTTAGAAGCTCCCCTTCAAGCTCCTTCCCGAGAGCTTCAAGTTCGTCTTTCAGTCTTAAAACCTCTCCCCCCTTCTTAATTTCATCTTCACTAATTCTCGAGATCTCCTCCTGATATAACCTCTTGGACTTCTTTATTGTATCTATCTCGGAGGTGAGCCTGAGAATCTCAGTCTGGATCTCACTTAGTCTTTCATCTCCAAATTTTGAGATCTCGTTAGCAATTTCTTTAAGTCTTTCATTCGTTTCAGCGATCTTACTCGAGAGTTCGGGTATTATAGAAGAGAGTTTGTCCTTTTCCTTTTCAAGCCTTTCTATCTCCTTTTCAAGCCTCTCTTTTGTGGCTTTAAGGTAATTGAATTCATGGGCCTTTATCTGCATTTCAACCTCAGATTTCTTCAACATTAGTTCCTTATAACGAATGGCCTCGTTTCTATCTTTTTCTAGAGATTTCAGCATTGTTTCGACTTCTGCGATGACCGCTTCTATCTTCTCTATATTCTCCCTCACTCTGCCTAGCTCCTCTAAAGCTCTTTCCTTCTTCTCATCAAACTCGGAAATTCCCGCTATGTCCTCGATTATCCTCCTTCTCTGAACAGGAGTCATCTCCACGATTCTCGTAACGTCGCCCTGCATCACTATGTTGTAAGCATCGCTGTAAATTCCAAACTGTGAGAGTAAATTCTGCACATCGGTCCAGCTAACGGGCTTGTTATCAAGATAGTAGTAGCTGTAGTGACCTTTGTCTGTTATCTTAACCCTTCTGGTAATCTCGTATTTTTTGTCATCTTGTGCCAGAGTAATCGATACTTCTGCTTCCTTTTTACCTTCTGAGACGAGATCAGAAAGCCTATCAGCCCTCAACTGCTTCGTCGAGGTGGACAGACCAAGACAAAAAAGAATAGAATCAATGATATTGGATTTCCCACTGCCATTAGGTCCTGTTATTACTGTAAAGCCTGGATAGAGGGGAAGCTCTACTTTTTTGCTGAAGGACTTAAAGTTTTTAAGGCTGATTTTTGCAATTTGCATCTCAATCGCAGATGATCAGGTCCTTGTCATCCCCTTTCTGTGCCTCTTCAACTTTCTCTACTTTCCTTTCGATCTCCGATTTCTCTCTCCTTATCATGTCAATTTTTGACTCTTCTGCCTTTAACTGCTTTTCAGCTCTCTCAATCTTTTCAATCTCCTTTGGCTGTGGAACACCCCTCTTTTCCTTGCTATTCTCCCTCAAGTCCTTAAGCTCGCTTTTTATGTAAGTCAGTTCGATCACGATTCCTTCAACAGCCTTCTTAAGTTCCACAAGCTTAGAATCAAGCTCCAGAATCTTTTTTGCGACTTCAGACGTCTCTATTTCATTTCTTATCAACTGCAGTACTTTTTCCAACTCCACTTTATCCGAAATCATTCCATCCACCCCGCCGCCGTTTTTATATTTATACTTTGAGGTATTAATAAATCTTTCTATCAGAGAATTTCAGGCATTGAGCTTAAATTCGATAATTGAGGGTTTGTGAAAATATGTAACTAAAAGAGCTCCTAGCTTAGTTTACCTTACTTTTTGGAATTAGGGGGTTAATCTGCAAAAAAGAGGGCCCAGAGGAGGATATCTATGTGGTAGACTTTATATAAAGCTAGAGGATTCTCATGGTTCTGTCAACAAACTTTTCAACAAGCCTTGCATGCATTTCCTCTTCTTTAGCTATCTCTCTAAGCATGCTAGCCTTTTCACCAAGAATATCACCAAAATTTGCAACGATCTGTTCGTAAAGCGATTTTGCGGCTAGTTCAAGACCATAA
>CAYSRI010000112.1:0-1342 GCA_964433405.1 uncultured archaeon
GCAGTTATACAGATGCGTAATAGAGGTAGAAGGAAGGGCAATAATCGGGAGAGAGCTGTGAAGGCTGTACTGATCTTTAGCGGAGGGGTGGATTCTTCGACCCTCCTATACTATCTATTAAACCAAGGATACAAAGTTTCAGCAATCACTTTCTTTTACGGCCAGAGGCATTCTAAAGAGATTGAGTTCGCAAAAAGATTGGCTGAGAAGGCTAGAGAAATCGGTGAAATTGAGCACAGAATTGTAAATATAACCTCTATTCACGATTTAATTTCATTTGGTGCTATTACAGGCAATGAAATGGTACCAGAGGGGTTTTATACGGAAGAAAGACAGAAAATGACGGTAGTGCCAAATAGGAACATGATTCTGCTTTCAATTGCTGCGGGATACGCTGTCAAGATAGGGGCAAAAGAAGTTCACTATGCTGCACACAGGAGTGATTACAGCATTTATCCGGACTGCAGAAAAGAATTCGTTAAAGCCCTAGATACTGCAATCTACCTGGGCAATCTTTGGAACCCTGTTGAACTGAAAGCTCCTTTTATCGACAAGACAAAAGCTGAAATTGTTGAACTGGGTTTAAGGCTCAAGGTTCCCTATGAATTGACTTGGAGCTGTTATCGGGGCGAGGAAAAGCCATGCCTTAGCTGTGGAACTTGCATCGAAAGAACGGAGGCTTTTCTGCTTAATGGAGTCAGAGATCCACTTCTAAGCGCGGAGGATTGGAATAAGGCCGTTGAAATCTACAAAAAACTTAGAAAGGAGCCTTCGGCTTAGTATGGAATGAATTTCCCGAACGTCATAAATTGTGTTTTTGGCTTACGGAGATTTGCGGGAGTATTGAATACAGGCTGCATCAAAAAAGCTTCAAAGTTGTGCCTCGGGAGTAACACCACTTCTCACCGCAAGCAGACGCTCGCTCGAAGTGTTTGACCCCCCGAGGAGCTGTCCCATGTTCGGGTTGCCCCAGAATCATTGCAAGCCCTTGCTCGCTCATCAGGGGACCTATCAACATGGTATGTCTCCCCGAGCTCGCAGAAAGGCTTCATCGCAAGCTTAGCTCTCTCCGCCCCTTCCCCGTTCGGGGATATAATCAGTATTTCGCTGAGGTATTAAATCTTATTCTATCCGCTTCATAATATAGAAAATCCTTTTTATTCTATCATCCCGCTTAAAAAATACTGCAGGGAATTCTGATTTGGTTATTTTCACCTTATTAGCCTCAAAGATCTTCTTTCCATCGGCTATTACCAATCCTGGGTTTTTCGCCTCGAATTCAATAACTCTATCCATGCTGACAACAACAGGCCTCCAGCCAAACCTGAATGGGGCCACCGGG
>CAYSRI010000112.1:1352-4863 GCA_964433405.1 uncultured archaeon
GGACGATAATTATAGAGGGGTGGTAAGGTTCAACCACGGGGCCACCAGCAGAGAATGAATAAGCAGTCGATCCTATTTGCGTTGCAGCTATTATTCCGTCACATCTTATCCTGTCCACCTCTTCAGAATCAATTTTTATTGCAATCTCTGTTAACTTACCCCTTTCCTTCCCAAAAAATGCTATTTCGTTTAAAGCCAAGCAATCTGATTCCCCACAGGAGCATTTTATCCTTTCAAATCTTTCCGTTTCAATTTTTTCAATTGCTGTCTTAATTTTGTCTTCAAAGTCCACAGAATTCGAATGTGTTAAGTACCCGATTCTCCCGGAA
Organism: uncultured archaeon; assembly: GCA_964433405.1. Classification (GTDB taxonomy): domain Archaea; phylum Halobacteriota; class Archaeoglobi; order Archaeoglobales; family Archaeoglobaceae; genus WYZ-LMO2. Next base: position 1,682 of record CAYSRI010000112.1, read on the forward strand.
TTGATGCCAAAAATCGGAGGGCATCTTCGGATCTCTTGGAGAATCGACAGGATTGTACCGTCACCTCCAATGCTGACTATGAAATCGAAGCTTTCGAGATATTTTGAAGGTTTTGGAAAGCTTTTTACTTCATGCCCCAGATCTAAAAGGACCTTTTCAACTGTTTCTAGGAGCTCCGGAGATTTGTAAACTATGGCAGATTTCATAAAATCAGCTCCAGCAGTTTCCTGTACAATTTACTATTTGTCGCAAGTACATTTAACCTCTCTGACAATTCGAATCTCTTATTCCCCAAGGAATCACCCTTTTCATCCACGGCAACTCCACCGGCCTTTTCGAGTATATAGATACCCCCTGCAACGTCGAAAATTCTAAGCATACCTCTTATGTCGATGAAGCAGTCAAAAAGTCCTTCTGCAACAAAGCAAGTCTCAAGAGCTGCACTCCCGAGGGCTCTTATTCTTTTGAATGGCAGTGGTCTGTTTGGATAGTATACAATCGCATTTAGTTCTTCTAAATTCTCTTTTTCGCCCACCTTTATAACTGTTTCATTTTTAAAAGCCTTTTCCCCCGCATAATATTCATCACCGCTGCATAGATTGAAAACGTAACTGAAAAAAGCATCACCAAATTTTTCTGAATCTGAAAAGCAAAGACTTATAGAGTAAATGGGAATTCCTCGGACGGCGTTAAAAGTCCCGTCAAGTGGATCCAAAGCAACAAAGACATCACCTTCTCCGAAATATCCACATTCCTCGCTCAAAATCCTAAGTCTCTCTCTTTTGAGAACGTCTAGAGCTGCATTTTCTGCAACCTTGTCAACAAGCTTTGTTACACCGCTTTTACCGATCTCATAAAATTCGCCTCTCTTGCTTAAGGGGATGCTGTTTACGGCTTTGAGTACACTTTTTGCAACTTCTCTAGAAATATTAAGGGCGTCTCTTTCATCCATAGTAAAAGCACAAACAAAGATGTGATATAGTTTACTACACATCTTTTTCGGATCTTCGCTTGTCTCTGTATTTTTTAATTGATTTATTTTTATTTAAGCTTTTCATCCTTGCTATGAAAGACGAGGTTTTAATTATAAATGTGTATTTGTGAATCTGTATTCAAAATGGAAGGAGAAAAAGACCGTCTACGAAAATATATTAATTTTATGGTTTCCAGATCCTTTAACTTACGTTGCTGCTAAGTCCCCTTCTGAAAGGAGATAAAGCGGTAAAGTGCGGGAGTAAAGCTTTAGTTCCGATGAACAACAAGACGGTAAGAAATGATAATCAGCTACAGATTCTGCATTTATTCATCAAAGACGGATTGAAGCGAAGCTAAACGAACAGCTTGAACTATTTAGATGGTTATTCAACAAGCTTCTTGAAGAAATAAACAGAGCAAGAGAAGAAGGCAGAAATATAAACTGGAGAGACACACCCAAGCTCTGATCGTAAAGCTGAAGCAGTAAAACCGGGGTTAAACAAAGTTTACTCAAAAGATGGCACAGCATTCAGAAATGGTTTGTATGTCCCAACTGCAGATGGGGAGGCAGACAGAGATTATAACACCTCCCTCAACATACTGCATGTGGGTTGCAAGCTACGAAGGCTCGCTGAGAGAACCTCTACCCCTCGTAATTACTTATCGGAAATTGATCGGGGCGCAAGCTCTCTATGAAGCGAGAAGCCCCTTGCGTGGGCGAAGGATAGTTCACATCTGTACTGACAAGAGTTTTTGACACTGGCCAGGAAGATCCCGTAGGAGCTTAGGGGCTCCTCATCTGAATTCATCCTATCTATTCACGAAATCGTAAAGAAAAAGAAGCCAACAATGGTTAGGATAAGGGCGTTGTTGGTGACGAATGGAACGAGTACGAGCTTGAGGATGGAAGCAGAAGAAGGATTAAAACAGTCGTAACAAAGAATTGCGACTTGGTGGGTACTTTGATGCATATGGGAATCCCATCTACATTATACAGTCGCAACTTAGTATTTTCTCCCGATCACTATATAGCCTGTGTGCCAAACACCAGTCGAAGTTCTAGTCCCCACCCTTTTTATGTCCAGATCTATGCGAAGGATTTCGAAAGCTTCAAGTTCTCTGAATTCGTTTTTGTTCATTGCCTCATGTACTTCTCTGGCTGCTTCTATATATGGATTATAGACAACCAAATAACCTCCGAGTTTGAGAATCTGCTTAGCCTTTGGAACAAAGGCTACGTCATCTTTCATGTCCAGGACGACGAGGTCGAACTCTTTTTTGAACCCATCCGCCACTGTTATAGCGTCGCCTATAATTTGGTGAACGTTTTTTAGTCCGGCAAGCTTAAAGTTCTTCCGAGCGATCTTTGCAAAGTCCTCTCTTTTTTCAACAGTAACAACTTCTCCGAACTTGTTGAAGTACGCAAGATAAGCTGCAAGCATTCCGCTGCCAGTTCCGGCATCAAATACAAGCGAATCTGGCGATAAACCTGTGTATGCGATTATCGCTCCGATATCCTTTGGCATCAGCGGCGTGGCACCCCTTCTGAAGTGTTTAAAAAACTCTGATGGGTTAAATGGGACGATCTTGTACTCAAAGCCCAAATGTGTTCTTATCGTATCCCCAAAAGACTTATTCCGAAGTTCACTTAGCTCTATTACTCCGTGGTGGGTGTGAAGCTTACCTTCGAAATTCTCAACCAGAAAGCTGTTTTTTCCCCTTGAAAGAACAACAGGAGGCCTCATCCTTGCAGTTTCAGCAATGCTTCAGCAATATCCCCATTTGCCTCAACCAAAGCTTTTCTTGCTGTCTCCTCGTCTACCTTGGCTTGCTCCATTACAAGCTTAACGTCTTCATCGCTTATCTGAGGCGCTATCTTCCTGACTTCGTATTCTCCCATAACCTGAAAAGTCTCCATACCTTTTGCAGAGATCTTTGTTACGTTGGGATTCCTAAAAATCAGTTCTTCTGTGCTCGTCTTTATTATTACTTCCTTTGCATCGAGTTCTTCCATTTCAATGCCCATCTGCTTCATCATCTTCTTCATCTGCTTCGCATTAATTGGAAGCATGGATTAAGCTGGTGGAAGAAGTTAAAATACTTTGCATTTAAAATGCGAAAGATAAAAATACCCGACCAAGACATTTTGATATGCCCGGGTAGCTCAGCCTGGGAGAGCGTGCGGCTGAAGACCGCATAGTCGGGAG
>CAYSRI010000113.1:0-4853 GCA_964433405.1 uncultured archaeon
GCACTACAGGTTGCTCGGCAAGGTTCTGAACGAGGTAAGGAAGGGTGACGAGACGAGCTGGGTTTGGAACAAGGCGAAGAACGAGCTTAGCTATTTGAGCAGGGTTGTTGAGAGGGATTTAGCTGAGTACAACATTGAGGGATATGGATGGGCAATGGCAGTTGATGACTATTCGGCATGTTCTCATCTCTGCTCTCTACCGTGCTCTTTGGCGATCACCTCTGCTTGTGCAATCATCGGGGGTGGCTGGATTGGAGCCATAATCTGTGCAATTGGGTCAGCGGTTGTTTGTGGTGCGGGCTGCGACTACGCATGTGGCGAGGATCCAAATCTGATCACGGGAGGGTGCTCAGCTGGGTGCAGTTTGGTCGTCTATGGGATTTGTTCAAAATTTGCACCATTTGCAAAGTCACTATGCCAAAAAGCGATAGAGCCAAATTTCTGCCCACAGTTCTGCGCACTTGTCGGTGCTTTAGTATAAATTTTTTAATACTTTACGAAGGGGATTTAGCATGTGGAAGCGAAACCTTGCCCTTGTTCTTGCATTCCATATCGGAATGATCCTGTTTCCTTTCATTGCCGTCTCCAGTGAAAAGCTAACTGCATACAGAGTTGCTTTAGCCATCATAACCTCTGCGACTATTTATTCGCTCGAAGTTGCCCTAATTTATATTATTTTTAATCGGTATGGTGTGAAATTCAAGGAGGGCATATTTAGGCTCCTAGAATTAAAAGAAGAAGAGTACCGCAGGCTGAGCAAGAAAGAGCGGGATATGTTCTACAAATTGGGCTTTGTAATCATCGGAACACCAGGGTTAGCCATGATTATCTCTGGAGGAATACTGGAGTGGGGGAATCCGATCACCGCACTTAAGTTCCTAATAGTTTTCTCTGCCTTCCTAATTCCGCTTCTCCAGGTTTGCATTCTCCCTCTCATAGTTCTATTCACCACCTACAACAGGTTTATCGCCAAAGACTTAAACACCTGCATCGAAAGTTCGGTATTCTGGACACGGTTATCTCTTTTGGGACTTCTCCTTGTGGTTCTGTCGCTTTTTTCATCGGACGAAAAGGAGTCTCTTCCAATTGTTTCAACAATTTTAAATAACTGGGACCTCTTTTTAATAATGTCACTCTTCAACGTGCTCGTTGGAGTTTTAAATTACGCGATTGTGGTGAATTCAAAGGTCTTTCTCGTTCCTCTACTGCTCGCTTTCTACTCTTCGCCAGCTATAGGCATTGCACTGTTGTTAGACCTTTTTGGTCTTGCATCCTTTCAGGAGAGTGTCAAGATCGCTACGATCGCAGCTTTGGCTATTTTTATCGCGATGTTTGCGGTTACCTACCTCCTGCTTAGAATCTTCGGCTACTCTATCGCCTCTATTGAAAAAGCGGTTGCAAGTGCTGAACCTGAGAAAACATTAAAAAACGTTCTTTTTTGGATTCTCTGGGTAAATGCATCCGTACTCGGGATCGGTATCGCTCTTACAATCCACATTCTTTCAGGTCTGTGAAAATCCCTGAGTTAGGGAGCGATGTGTGATGTAGACTGCAATTTGAAGGACTTAACGTGTGCTGGTGCCTGCGAGCTATTCTTCGTGACACCAGTATGCAGCAAACTTGGAGTCGCAGCACCCATTTGCGAAAAATTCATGGCCAACATCGGAATACGTACTCTCATATGCGACCAGATAGGGTATCTCTTCGAAGGATGAACATGACCGGATCAACTTCTGCCACCTTCCTTTTAATGCTATTTTTTATCAACTTTCTTTTCGGATACCAGATTTTGCTGGATTTAAATAGAGGTTATGCGCTTACGCACGAGAAATTACTCGTAATTGCCGCAACCTCAACCATCATAGTGCTTGGTGCCTTAGCTATTATCGCGTATCAGCTTCTCAAGCATGGCTACACTCTGCGAGATATAAAAAGGATTCACATCATTCTGAAAGAAGAGGATTTAAAGAGGCAAAAAAACTCGCTTGCCAAACTGAGATGGGGGTTTGTGGATCAGGTGCTGTGGACGATTCTGGCCGCAAATGCTGCGATTCTGTTTGTAGCACATCACATAATAATCGGCTCACAGATACTTGATGTGATGGCTATTTTTGCGGTGATGATGAGCGGAGTAATGCTTTACGCACCACTCGTCTTCCTATTTCTGTATCCAATCGGCAAATTACTCGAAAAAAATTTTCCGTTCGATAGCCCACCATTTTTCCTCTCCTTCGGACTTCTATGCCTGATTTTAACAATGATATCCTACGAAAAATTGGAAAATGTTTGGTGGGATCCTTTGCTTGTAAGCCTCTCCTGGATAACTGTCGGTTTTATTAGTTTCTTCGCAAAGAACAGCTGGAAGTTTGAGATTTTATCTTTTGCAGTATTGCTGGTTCCACTCATTCTTCTTTCGCTCAGGTGTCCTGCGGCAATTCTACCAACTCTGGTAGCGTCTATGGGTGATCCTTCTGAGTGCTCGTTACGGCTTCAAACAGTCTCCATACACGGGCTTTTCGCAGGCAAGCTGGCAATCTTGATCCTTGTAACTTTTCTCGCGATTATTACTGTGTTCTGGATTTTCGGATACAAGCTGAGCGTAAAATCGTTAAGAGAACTTTCTGAGAGGAGAAGGATAGCAATAAAAGAGGGAAATTACAGTCCTTTCAAGGATCCTGTCATCTGGATAACTTGGGTTATTTTAGTCTCAACTGGGCTGCTAATCGCCTTGCTTATGGGGTTGATATGATGAAACTTGGAGCGTGTCTTTTCCTGAAATCATTTTGTAGTTTGGAATACTATCAACTGGGATGCGATGATCACTCACGCGGAGCAAATCACTACTACAGGCTGCTTGGCAAAGTGCTGAACGAGATAAGGAAGAACGATGAAACGAAGTGGATATGGAACAAAGCGAGGATTGAACTAAATGAGTTGGCTAAGAAGGTTGAGAGGGATTTAGCTGAATACAATGCTGAAGGAACTTCTGGTGCTCTAGTCCTTGACATTGACTTGGTTTGTGATGCTTGTAAATGGCTCGTGGGTGGTTTATGTTCAGGAGCAGTTTCTGGGGGTTGCTGGAAAGGTTGCACTTTCCTATGTACGAGAATCCCTCACCCAATTGGTGCTGTTGCATGTTTGGGAATCTGCCTTACCGCCTGCGAATTTCTATTAGCTTACGAAGCTTGCAACATGGCTTCTGAAGAAGTTTGTAGGAGGGTCAACCTATGTTGAGAACGTTGTTTTTTGCTGGAATTTTTTTAATTGTTCTTTCAATTTTAATTGTACTTGTCTTAGGCGTACTGCTGGGAGAATTTTACAAAATAAGAACTTTAGCCTCTATGCTATTCAGTTTAGGACTGTCTTTAGCAATTTCGTCGAGCAAAACAACTGCAAATCTGGAGAAGGGTACAGAAGCTATATTCAGATTCATAGCGTTCGTTACAATCTTTATTGTAACATTCTTTGTTTTAGAGAGTATTTAGGTGCTGGTTGTGCTGGGGAGCGGAGTGATGCCGGTGATGGCCGGAAGTGGACAGAAAGTAGATGTCGAGTCATTTGCAGAAAGAGATCGGTCTAGCAACCCGAATAAAATAGAGCTTATAATCATTGACCAAATCTTTGAAACCACTCCATATGGATTTTTCATTGCGGCAGGAGCTACTGAGGAAGGTAGAAAAGCGACGTTCTTCTACATAGATGAGAGCAGTTTCAGTAAAAAAGAGAAAAAGGAGCTGAAGGATTTCATGAGGAGTATCTGGAAGAAATATGATGTAAGAATAGAGCACAAAGGTGGTGAAGTGCTCATAACCACGGATTCAAAAGAGCTTAATCTTTCAAAAGAGGAGGAGGCAATGTTTGAGAAGTTTGCAAAAGCTGTAGATGAGTTCTGGCAGAAAAATGGGGTTGAGTCCAAGTGGCTGATTTCGCAGCACCAGGATATTATAAGAGTTGCAACCCAGAAATGGTACCTAAATGAGACTTTAGTAAACATTGCTGCAGACCATGCTGATGATCCGGATTACTTTGACGGAATTTTTGTTCCGTGGTATCACTACTATGAGAATTACGTCTACTTCAACTGGGAATCCGGATTTAGATTCAAAGACGTCATAACATCAGTGTCTTTGAGTCAACGTTATAGAGAATCCCCAGACATTGTAGTAAAGCAATTACTACATCAGAGGTGTTGAAAAATGTTATCAGTCATTATCCTAATATTGCTCATAACCATCTCGACTTTAATCCTCATGAAATTCGAAATATCTTTGAAGAAGCCCTTTACAGCTCTGGTATTTTTATTCGGTCTTCTGTTATCCAACATTTACGTTTTCAGAAACATACTTCCGGTTGTAGCCTACAACGATGTACTCACACCTCTAACAATGGTTCTAACCTCTTTAATCCCAGTATTAGCTTACGTGACAGATGCAAAAAGGGAAAAGATGAACGTGGCACTTCTGTTCATGTGGGTCTATTTATGGACTTTCATCGCGTTATTCTTGGCTCTTTTCGGTCCCACTGGTTTGCCAGGCAAGCCAGTCAATTTGACTGACAGCTACTTTGTTTTTTACTACACTTCAAGATATCTTTTGGTCGTCGGTGGACTCTCAGCAATATGCTACATCGTTCCAAGAATTAAAGAAAATACCTTTATCCTTTTTGCTCTAATCCCTCCAGCAACTTTCATTCTTGTTTACGTCTGGGTCACTCTGCTTAATTTTTATTTTTAAGGCTATTATATTCTCAAACTATGGTCAGAAACTACATATAGCAATTGATGTATTGTTTTAATGGTGGATAGCATGCTGAAAAAGGTGTTGAGTCTGGTTTTGGTGTTGGTGATGCTGAGC
>CAYSRI010000114.1:0-4825 GCA_964433405.1 uncultured archaeon
TCTGAGAGTGGATGTCGAAGGGATGAAAGGAGACAGAATAATCACACCTTCATACTCACTTGTCTCCTCATCAGCGGTATGGGCCACTGCGCTGCCTGCAGCCCCCTGGGGCGTGATGAAGCTACTTAAAGAGAATTATGAGAACAGATGCGTTTATCCACCAGAGGGAATCATTGAGCCAGAAAAATTCCCAAGAGATGTTGCAAAGGGCTTCGGAATACAGGAAGTAGAGGAGAAGAAAGGTAAACTGTAGCAAATTTTGGAATAGGATTACTCTCTTTTTTATTTTTAATTGGGGTTTTCCTTTATAACAGAATAGAAAATCTAAAAAACCATTCTCACTCTTTCTCAATGTTATATGCTTTTCGATGAATCTATGGCTGGTTTTCAGGTCTTATCCAATACTCACGATTCTGCTTGGTAAAATTATATGCGGAGTAATATTTTTTAAGATAAAATTTATTTATTGTATATTTAGTTTCATTAATATTTTACCTACTGCTTATTATTAAATTAATTAATTTTTTAATTTTAAAATTTATAAGAATTTTATTAATTTAAACAATTAAATTAAAATCATTTCTTTTAATTAAACTTTTCTAAAAAATTTATTCCAATTATTGTGTAATAAATCCATGGGTCTAGGCTCTCCCTCTCATGAACCCCAAGACTTTTTGCAGTTAACCCCCCCTATTTTCGCAAAAAACCCTCTATTCCTATAATTTCTGGAACAACTGACTTAGCCGATTTAGCAGATTTAGGGTAACCTAAAATCCCTTATTACATAAATTGTGTAATAATAAAATTTAAGTTCAAAATTAAAGTGTCAAATCATATATACAATAAATGAAATTAAAAATAGTAATAATAAAGATTGTAGATCTAAAGTTAATAATTTAATTTATTGAATTTAATTCTTTAATCTAAAACTAGTATTTTAAATTTTATTTTTAGTCTAATTTATAAAATAGTCTCCAATTATGGTTTATCTTGTGAGTGAGTTATCGAACACAGCAGAGGAGGTTTACCTGCAAATTTAAAGAAAGAGGCCCTTGGTCATCTATCTCGGGAAAAGTGAGTGAGCTGATGATATCCAACAGGGGAGGGAATGCTATTCGAAAACTGCTTCCTGACTTTGAGCCAAGAACGTGCAGAAATATGGGCTGGTTTATCAAAATGTAGGCGGATATTTTGACTTAATTTTTGGCTTTTCAGATTGAGAAGCGTAGTTATGTAGTAGCTGAATTTTCCCTAGTGAAAAGCGTGTACGCTCGGGCCTCAAGCCTCATCCCCTTCGCCACCCCTTTCTTCAACAGCTACTTTCTCCCCCTTCACGAAGAAGAGTTCCCCGCATAAAACGCACCGATATGCCTTCCAGCCGAAGCCTGCATCATAAAGGAAGTTTACCTTTCCCCCTTTGCACTTGGGACAGTTCATAGCCCATACCCCCCTTTCAATCTTTCCCCTTTATTTGGAAGTATATCAAACCAGTTATTTCTCTGTTTCCAGAATTCCCGAAAAATGCGAAACAAAACTCAAACCCTCATGGGACTCGATAACTCGTGAGCTTTTTAGCAGTTTGCTGTTTTGTCCAATAATTCGCTATATCACAAGGATGGCCATAGGTTCTCATTTAGGCCCTTAACCTCGAGCTTGCCAGAGAGCTTTTCTCTTATAGGCGCTAAATCTCTCCATTCTTCTTGAGTAAGTGGTGTATCGCCTACTTTCTCCACTATTGTCTTAACAAGCCTTATCGACTCATCTGCACCCTTCGAGTTTTTCGGCACAACAAGCCAGATGTCGTAGAATAGAGATGGTCTGAGTGCCCGCGGAATCTCAGCAAGGAACTCCAGAATTATGAAATTCTCAGTGTCAACTCCGGATCTGTAGAAAACCTTCTTCAACATTGCATGGAAGACACCAGTGGGGAGAAAGAAAGCCAATCCGAGCGACTTGACGAGCTGACTAACAGATACTGTCACACCTTTTGCCTCTCCAACTCTATCGAGGGCCATCTTTGCTTCATCTCTGTCTAGATGCTTTATCCAGAAACCTCTTGCTCGAGTATAATAGAAAAGGTTCTGGTTCATTCATGATTGAATTTGATTCATAATCATATAAACTTTTTTGTTTATCCCACTGGAATCGATGTGAATTCCTCCTCAGTAAAGGTCAAATCAGACACTGTGACTTCTTCATGCGATTCGGTGCTAAAGTAGTTAAAAAACCATCTTCTTTCCTTCAATGCTCTGCTTCTTGTCCCTTCTCTCATCGATTCTTAAAATTGTATAAACTCTTTTTGCCCCCATTCTGAACACAGCCTCTCTCGCTCTCTGAACTGCGGAGAACAGCTTTTCAACGCTTTCAGCCTCAACAACAGTGCTCATCGCCGTTACTTCGACCCTGAGACCTTCTCTTTTCAGCTCTTCTACAGCTTCTCGCACGAATCTTGAAACACTCTCTCCGACGCCTATCGGAATTATGCTGATGTCTGCAACGATCATGGCCAGATTTCGCGCAGAAACTTAAAAGGATTTGCGATCAACCCGAAGGTTCTCTGTAAACAAAACCTCTCCAGACACCCTTTCTGCTGACTATAACCCCCGAAGAGCTCCTGCCCTGAACCGGGATCTCCTCAACGTTAACTCTTATGCAGTATCCGTCCCTGCTTATCAGGAAAAGGTCGCCATCGCTGCAGAGTTCGGCAAACACAACCTTGCCGGTTTTTTCCGTCACCTTATAACCTATTACTCCTCTGGCACCGCGGTGAAGCGTCCTGAATTTCGAGATCTCGCACCTCTTTCCGTATCCGTTCTCCGTGAGCAGAAGCAGCCTGTCCGAGTCTCCTGTTGCAACCCAAGAGATCTTGTCATTGCTGCCTGGGCGCATGGCAATAACGCCTCTGGAATTTCTCGAGTAAACGGGAATGTCCTCGGCCCTCGTTCTCAAAACATAGCCCATTTCCGTAACCATGAACACTTCCCTGCCCCTGAGTAGTGTAGCAAATTCGATTTTCTCACTGGAAGCCTTTATTCCGGCCCTCTTCGCGTTTTCAAACTCTTTGAGCGGAACCCTTTTAACGTAAGAACTTGAGGAAAGTATTAGAACCTCCCCTTCCTCGAAGGAGCGCACGCTGACAGCTGAAACGACCTTTTCATCCTCAAGCCTTAGCATCTTCTTCAGTGAAACTCCGCCGGAATTCCTGTCCATTTTCGGAATCTCCTCTATATCGATCCAGAATGCATTTCCCTTGTCTGTGAAGAGAAGGAGCTTTTCGTCCGTTCTGCACATGCTGAAAAAGGCCACATCGTCGTCCTTCAGCAGCACACCAATTACTCCCGTTCCGCCCCTTTCCTGCCTTCTAAATGCACTAGGGTTCATTCTCTTTGCAAAGCCCTGGGATGTGACTAGGACTATGTTATCCTCAGCCAGAGTCGAATATTCGACGTGCGAAATTATCTCAGTTCTTCTAGAATCGCCGTACTTCTCAATAATCTCCTTCATTTCCGAAATCAGGAGCTCATCTAGTTTTTTTGGATCCGCAAGAATGGACTCGAATTCCAAAATCGTTTTCTTAAGCTGTGAATGCTCTTCAATGAGTGACTGGACTTCAAGGCTGGTAAGCTTCTGCAGTCTTATCTGCAAAACAGCATCTGCCTGCACTTCGGACAAAGAGTACTTCTCCATCAGGGCCTTTTTCGCCTCCGAGGGAGATTTTGAAGACTTTATAAGTGCTATTGCATTGTCTATGTCCTCTATCACCCTCTTCAGCCCCTCCACGATGTGAAGCCTTTCCTGAGCCTTCCTGAGCTCGTATGTGATTTTTCTTCTCAGGACATTCCTTCTGTGCTCAACGAACTGTGAGATCATCTCCGTAAGGCTCAGAACTTTTGGTTCATTGTTCACAAGTGCTAGGAGCGTGATTCCAAAGGTCGTTTCCAGATTCGTGTGCATGTACAGCTTCCTGAGAACATTCTCAGGATCTGAACCATCCCTGAGCTCAACGACCACCCTTATTCCCTCTCTATCTGACTCGTCCCTTATTGTCCTTATTTCACCGAGATCCCTGGCCAGCTCGGCGATGCTTTCAACCAGTTTTGCCTTGTTCACCATGTAAGGAATCTCCCGTATGATGATTCGATCCTCTTCGATCTCTGCCTTTCCCCTCACCGTTATCTTCCCTCTTCCTGTCCTGTAGGCCTCGATTATCCCGTCAGTTCCCACTATCTGCCCTCCAGTGGGGAAATCGGGACCCTTTATGAACTGCATCAGTTCCTCGAGGCTTGCTTGCGGATTTCTTATGTAGTGTATTATTGCAGAGCACACTTCCGTCAGATTGTGTGGGGGAATGTTGGTAGCCATTCCTACTGCTATCCCGCTTGACCCGTTCACGAGCAAGTTCGGTATTCTTGATGGCAGGTATGCCGGCTCCTGAAGGGTTGCGTCGAAGTTTGGAACAAAATCAACCGTTTCTTTGTCAATGTCTGCAAGCATCTCTTCAGCTATCCTCGAAAGTCTAGCTTCTGTGTACCTCATCGCAGCAGGTGAATCACCATCGATGCTTCCGAAGTTTCCCTGCCCGTCTATCAGCGGGTATCTCATCGTAAAATCCTGAGCGAGCCTGACAAGGGCATCGTAAACCGCTGCATCGCCGTGCGGATGGTACTTACCAAGCACCTCTCCGACGATTCTCGCGCACTTCTTGAACGGCTTATCGCTCCTCAGTCCCATCTCGTGCATCGCATAGAGTATCCTTCTCTGCACAGGCTTTAGCCCGTCCCTGACATCAGGCAAAGCCCTGCCGACTATCACGCTCATTGCGTAG
>CAYSRI010000115.1:0-4817 GCA_964433405.1 uncultured archaeon
ACTAACCATATGAGACTCGTATTGCTGGCTTTAATTGTAATCGCAATTTCCGTAGCGGCAGTATTTCAATTTGCTCAAACGGAAGAAACAAAAAAGATAGCAAGCTTTTCATCGCCGGAAGAATTCAGAGAATATTTTGGAAGATCTAGCAGCTATTATTCGTACTTTTCAAGAACGATTCCGTCATTTTCTATTTCAGCCCCAATGCTGGATCAGGAGACTGCAGGTGTGGAGAAAGAGGCTGGTGACAGGTTCTCCCAGACAAACGTTCAAGTTCAGGGAATAGACGAACCCGATATTGTTAAGACTGATGGAAAGAACATATACGTCTCCCGCTACCAGAAAGTGCCATATTTTGCGGTAAAAAATGTTCCTCCGTATCCCTACAAGCAAAAGACAGCAGTTGTTAAAGCTTTTCCACCTAACGAGCTAAAAAAGATCTTGGAGCTGAATTCAAGCGGAGAAATGCTGGTATACGGAAGCACGGTTGTAATTCTTGAGGGGAACAGGTTAAAGGCTTTCAGCACGGAAGATTTCAATGAAAAATACACCATCGATCTCAACGGTTCTATTGTTGCGGCAAGGCTTTATGAGGGTAAGATTTACCTTGTAATGTCTCAGTACTCCGAAGTATGCCCAATAGTACCTTTGAGCGTGAACGGAGCTCCTTGGGTGGTTGAATGCCACAATATATATCACCCGGTAAAACCTCTACCTGTTGAAGCTATATACACCGTTTTTAAGCTGGACGCGACAAGTGGGAGGATTGAAGGCAGCATATCCTTTGTCGGGAACTACGCTTCAGTTGTTTATGTCTCGAAAGAAGCGATTTACGTGGCTTATTATTCTCAGGCTGATTACTCTGAGATTATGCTGAAGTTCGCATCTGAAAACAAAGATCTCTTCCCTGAGTGGTTCCTAGAGAAGCTTCAGAAGCTTGTGAGCTATGATCTGAGCGATCAAGCAAAGCAGGTTGAGATCTGGGATCTAATAAGGAAGCTAACAATTAGAATGGGGCCAGAAGAGAGAATCGTTTTTGAAAATGAATTCAGCAACAGATACAGCAAGTTCGCTGAATTTCATGCGAGAGAAATCGAGAGAACTGAAATCTGGAAGATCTCTCCCGAAATGAAGATCATAGCATCTGGAGATGTACCCGGAAGACTCCTAAATCAGTTCTCCATGGACGAGTACAAAGGATATCTGAGGGTGGCCACAACAGTCGGCAATGCCAACGACCTCTATATCCTAGATCCCGAGCTTAAGATCTCCGGTTCCATAAAGGGATTTGGAGAAACAGAAAGGATCTATGCGGTCCGATTCATTGCGGAAAGAGGATATGTTGTGACTTTCAGGCAGACCGATCCGTTCTTTGTAATCGACCTTTCGGATCCAGAGAATCCTAGGATGGCTGGGGAGCTTAAGATACCGGGATACTCGTCCTACCTTCACCCATTGAAGGAAAACCTTATACTTGGGATTGGAATGGAGGGGAACAACGTAAAACTATCTCTGTTCGATGTAAGCGACCCGAGGAATCCGGTTGAGGTGGACAAATACTTGCTAAAGGAATCATGGAGCGAGATAATGATCAACCACCGGGCTTTCCTAGCAGATGATAAGCACGAGATCTTCTTCATTCCGGCAGCTTCTGGCTACGTTTTCTCGTACAGCGATGGCTTAAAGCTGATAAAGGCCACAGAAACAGGCTTTAGAGCAGTTTTTATAAATGACTACCTTTACATAGTGGGATCAAAGATAGTTGTTTTTGAAGAGAACAGCTGGGAGAAGGTTGCGGAACTCGAACTTTAATTTTATTTTTAAGCTTTTATGAGTCAGTTTCAGACTATGCTTCGTAGCGGATTCTTCGGTTTATTTCGTCCTCGATTTCTATGAGAACCCGGAGAAGGGTGAAGTAAAGATCCAAGAGCTTTTCTTTGCTCCATTCAGCATGTTTCAGTATCGTTCTGTCGAGCTCGCTCTGGATTTTTCCAAGCCTGTATAACAGGAAAAGCATGTCCTCGGAAGTTTTTTCGAACTCAAACTCAATACCCTTTCTTCTCTCGTAAAGCCAAACCCTTCTGAGAAGCTCGCTTATAGTCTCGTAATCAATCTGGAGGAAATCTTTTCGAGTTTTAAAAAGCTCCTCGATTTCGAACTTATTCGGCAGAACGATGTTATTGAAAATTCCGGAAGCTTCAACGAGACGGGTGAAAAACAAGTAGAAGATCGGATTGAAGATATGGCCACTTTTCTTCAAGTTTTTGGCTTTTTCTATGAATTTTTCATCGAGAATACTTCTAATCTCCTTCTCGAATTCATCCATGATTTTCAATCCGCGATTGTTTATAAAACCGTTGCTCAAGTGAACTACCTCTAACTCGCGCGGGGCTTCTTGCTTCTCTACAAGAGCATTGTGATCTCAGTTTCCGCTGCTGTATTCTTTTCTGAAGGTAACTTAGCAGCGAAGGTAAGTTAAACGTTCAATTCAGCTCTCTAGAACATCCCTCCCGCTTCTTAACAGGAACTCGTATTTAGTGTCAAGCGATGCGATTATGCTATCTATGGCCCTTTTCATCTCGCTCTTTCTAATCTTTGCCTGTCTGTGAGCATGTATCAGCGGCAAAAGGTACCCTTGGATTTCCAGCCCTTTAAGCTTGCTCATGAGCTCCTCATCAATCCTGCGCTGAGTTTCAAGCAGGTATATGTTCCCGTTCTCTTCGAATCTTACAAATGCTGAGTTGAGGTCCCTGAATAGGTTTTTAAAGAAACTCCTGAATTCCCTGACAAACCAGGGGAGAGTTTTAGCGATGCTGGGTCTGAATTCGAAGTATCCTGCTTTCTCGGATCCGAACTGTTTCATCGCGATCAGCTGCAGAACTGCGGTATCGCTGATCTCTTCGTCGAATTCGTGGGTGTAAAAGGTTTTGGCTACAAAAACCGCATTCTTTTCGAGCAGTCTGTTCAGGGCATGAAGGTATTCGATGTACTCGAAGAGGATCATCAGATCTTCTAGATTTCCTTTCGTCTTCCTGTAACCTTCTTCCATCCGTCTGAAAACCCTTTCGCGGGTTAGAAGATAGTTCTTCTTCGCTCTCCCCTCTTTCAGGTCATTCTCCAGTATTTCGAATTGTCTGTCCAGAACGGCCAGAAAGTCTTCGATAAGGGCATTGAGCTCGTACTGTTCTTTCAGCTTTTCAGGATTGTCGGTATATGCAGCAGGTCTAACAAATGCCCCACGGAGAGATCCGTCGATTAGAACAAGTTCTTCTTCAGCGAGACTGCCTATTCTGAACTCTGAGGTATGCATGTGTAGTCTAACCCTTTCCTCAATATTTGTGTGGGGCTTTAGCGTCGTTATCTCGCTCATCTCTCTAATCTCATTTCCAACGCTAACGGCGGAGACGAAATAGAGAAGGATTCCGGATAGTCTTTCTATCCCCCTGCTTCCGTCAACTCCGCAGGCTGAACATTCGGATCCTTCAGGCATCTCTTTCCACTTCCCTTCGACCCTTTCTGCGACTTTTTCTGCTCTCTCGTAAAGCTCTGAAAGGTCTCCGGAGATCTTCTCTATTATTTCATCACTGAGAAGCCACAACGGATACACCTCCACGGTATTCTATTGAAATTATCTTATCCGCAGCATCCTTCAGCTCCTCGTCGTGGGACACGATTATTACCTGAGGAATCCTTCTGAGGTAGTTTACGGTGATGTCTACAAGCTTCCTCCTCCTTTCTTCATCTAGGAAGGGTGTTGGCTCATCCATTATCAGCAGGGGGATCCTTCCTTTTGCTTCGAACATCGACAGGGCGAGCCTGAAGGCAATGCCTAGAGCAACCAATTCTCCACCGCTCAGGAAGCTAGTTTCCCGCTCTTCCCCGTGATGTATCACGAAAATCTTTAGCTTCTCCTTTCCGTATTCCACAACCCTCTTCAGCTTTATCCCCGAATACTTACCTTCAGTGAACTCCTCAAATATTTCGCTTGCATATTTTTCGACTTCCTTTAAAGCGGCTTCTGCAACGATGTTCTTGTAACTGGCAAACTTCTCCCTGATCTTGGCAAGCTCAGGAATTGCCTTCTCGATTGCCTTAACCTTCCTCTCCGCTTCTTTTATAGTTTCAAGCTGTTTCTCCAGGTACTCTCTGTCCGCAAGAAGCCCTTCTAGGCTCTTTTTTAGAACTTTGACTCTCTCTTCAAGGCCTGCAATCTCCTTTGAAACCTCCTTTTCCAATCTTTCAAGTTCTAGATGTCTTGTCTCATCGTAACTGCTCTTTATTTTATTTAGGTCCTTGATCCTTTCCTCGAGCTCGGAGCTTTTGAGTTTTATAAGTCCCATAGTTTTTTCTATCTCCTCATTCAGGGTTCTTAGCCTCATTTTGGCAGAATCGAGCTCATCTTTGGCCTTTTTCAGGCCAATCCATTCTTCATAACTGGCTTTTAGTTTCCCGAGCTCGGCTTCGAGCTCTTCAATGCTAGAAAACCCTTTCTCCTTAAGCCTGTTCAGAAGCTGCTCTTTGCTCTTTTGGGCCTCGAGATAACTGAATTTAACCTTTTCTAGCTTGTCTACCAATGAATCAAAGTTCTCAAGAGATTTTATAGCCTTTGCTTCGCTTTCTTTCAGGAAATCCAGTCTGTTCTTCAATTTTTCGTACTCTTCGCTATTTGATTTCAGCTTTTCGACTTCGATATCTTTTAAGTCCTGTAAAATCTTATTTAACTCATCTGCGAGCTGTTTGTACTTCATGACCAGATCCTGCTTTGAAAGAACCTCTTCAACTTTTTTCCTCTCTCCATCCAGCTTCCTTTCTTCATT
>CAYSRI010000116.1:0-1960 GCA_964433405.1 uncultured archaeon
GCTGAAGAATACTAATGGCCCCGAGAATTTCATCGAGCTTTTTGCCAATTTCTTCGATTCTCTCCTCGAGCAAGCTTTTCATAAATAATGTTCTATATCTGGTATATAAAACTATAGCAAATTCGATATCTTTATATATAAAGCAATCAAATGGGTTTGGGTGATAAAATGCACCATTCACACCATTTAGAGATTTACGAGAAGCTAAGAGAGAAACTGGATAAGGCCCCGGTAGGGATGCCGAAGACTTTAAGCGGCGTTGAAAAGGAAATTCTTAGCGTTCTTTTCAATGAGGAGGAGGCAAAAATTGCGGTAAACATGCCCTTCATTCCCTTCACAGTTGAACAGCTTGCCGAGAGAACTGGAAAAAGTTCTGAATACTTGGAGAAAATCCTGAACGAGATGGCAAGAAAGGGAACTGTATGGAAGGGGGAAAGAGACGGGAAAACGTATTACAGGCTGTTTCCAACTGTTGTGGGTCTTTCTGAGATGCAATTTCTACCGGGACCTAAGAATGAGACAATGCAGCGAAAATTGGCTCCTCTCTTCTGGAAATACCACAAGGAAGGATTCCTGCATGAACTCGGTGAAAGAAAGCACGCTGTAATGAGGGCTTTGCCCGAAAGGGATACAATTTCTGAGAAAACAGAAATTCTGCCTTATGAGGATGCTGTCAGGCTTGTTAAGGAAAGAGACTATCATGCAGTCGGCTACTGCGCTTGCAGAATAGTTTCAAGACTAAACGGCGAGGGGTGCAGGCACTCTCTCGAGAACTGCCTACATTTTGGCTCTCTGGCAAAATACATGGTAGAGCACGGTTATGCCCGCAGGATAAGCGCTGATGAGGCCATAGAGATACTGAAGAGGGCAAACAGGGAAGGACTTGTGCATACAACCGAGAGAAGTCAGGGGCCTATAAGCACCATCTGCAATTGCTGCAGCGATTGCTGTGCTTTTTTCAGGGCAATACACGAAGCCAAGCATCCGAACACAATTGCCCATTCAAGCTACGTGGCAAGCATCGATACCAGCAAATGCATCGCTTGCGGAATTTGTACCCTTCGCTGCCCTATGAAAGCCGTGAAAGTGAAAATTAACAGGGAGCCAGCAAGCGTTATAGCTGATAAGTGTTTGGGCTGCGGAGTTTGTGTGCCTACTTGCCCAGCAGAAGCCATAGAACTCGTTGAGAGAGGAGACAAGCCAGATATTCCAGATCACAGGACATATATCCTTCAGCTATTAGAAGACAGGGGGAAAGACTTTTCCGCCCTTCTTTAAATCTTTCAAAAATTTTTGGTTATTATTTTAGCTCTTTGACCATTCTAACCCATTTCCATACTTTTCCCGCCAATCTAAAGCCTTTAAACTCGTAAAACTTCATTGCTTGTTCATTAGTTTCCCCAACCCATAGCTCTGCCAGATCCCTTCCCCTCTCTTTTGCGTAGCATAAGGCAGAGCTGAGAAGCTTCGATGCTATCCCCATACCCCGGAATTCCGGCAGAACAAATATTTCGTGGATTTCCCCAACTTTTTTCAGCTCAAATATGCTGATCCAGTTCGTGTCGCAAGCTACAAAACCAATGGCCTCTCCATTAATTTCAGCGACCATGAAACCCTTCGGGTCCCTTCTGAAAAGCCACTTGAAATAGCCTTTTATAACCCTCCTGGTTTTGTATGCATACCTTTCCAAACCGCGATAGCTCTCTTTATAGGCGTTGACGAACTTCTCAACATCTTCCTTTCTAACTCTTCTTATATTCAACGGAAGGTCATTCTTCACTAGAAAAATGATTTAATTACTGCTTTTAAACCCTTTTAAAGAGTTTTCACAAAATTTGGCAGAAATTTAACTCTATGCAAAGAGGGCCGCGGATTGCAGCGACAAAATTTGCATAGAGGATCTTTTCACAATCGTTCACGTATATATGCCAAAATTCAGCTCTCGATCCTGAATGTAGTT
>CAYSRI010000116.1:1970-4779 GCA_964433405.1 uncultured archaeon
CTTGTTAAGCTTCAAAGCAATTTCTGCCTTCATGAGCTCTCTTCCAAGATAGGCTGCATGATCCAACCTTGAAACAAGCCCGAGCCTTATAACGGTGTCTACAATTTCCTTTGCATTTTTTCCGGCTATCACAGCTTTCTCGTGTTTGCAAAATATCTTTCCGTTAGAAATAAAGATTATAAAGTCACCGAATGGATCGCGGACAAACTCTTCGGTTTTTTTCGCCTCAATAAATTTCTCTGGAGCCTTTTCACTTTCGTACTTTACCTTCTCCTTTAAGACGAGCATCGAAATGCCTGTGTCTTTAGGCGGTGATTTCCGAATTTTTGCCGCTTTTGCCAAATAAGTTGCTTTTCTCACTTCCTTAATACTTCCTGCAGTCTTAGGACTTGCTTCTGTTGTGAAGATCAAATTGCAACCTATTTCCTCTGCAATGAATGCCAGCAATGCGTTTATGCCAATGCTGTCGGCATCGCTTAGCTCGGTAACGTTTCCAACACCGAAAAGGAGTGGAGTTTCAGGATCGCGTTTTCTGAACTCCAGATATCTTTCTATAGACTCTGCAACCCTCAGCGGTGGATCAAGAATAGGATCAGCTATAACTCTATCCGTTTTCGCTTTTGCGAGCTCTAGCAGATTGAAAAGCTTTTCAGAATCCCTTTCAGCAACCACCAACGCTTGATCTTCGATCAGATCTAGTATTTCAGTATTAGAACTCGAAAGGCTCATGATCATATCGACTCCATGTTTTACTGCGATCTCTATTGCTTTCGGGCTGAAAGTGTCAACGCTGACTGGAACCTTTGAATAATCCACTGCCATTTTAACGGCTTTGCTTACGAGACCGTAGTCAAAATTTATTGGAATCCCCAGATCGACTATGTCCGCACCACTCTCGACATAGTAATCAATCATTTCTCTGAGATTGTCCAAGTTTGGTCTGTGGATCTCTGCAATTACCTTCATTCTACTTTTTCCGCCAATTCTAATACCTCTTATTTCAAATTTATAGCTATGTTCGAGGGCATCAACAGCTCTTATAGTCTCTTCGGCTTTTTTACTCTCTATCAGCTTGCATGCTGGAATTTTGTGCGAGAATTCTACCTTTTCAACGAACTTAAGCACTTCTCTTAAGTCATAAGCGTGCATAGGCCCAAGACGGATCTTTACCCCTCTCTTGGATTCAAATTCAGCCCAGTTGCAGTCGGCCGTAAGTCCCGGAACCAATACAAGATCATAATTCTCCAAAGGTGCGTCCTTAAGCATTTCGGGAGTTATAAACGCCGCAACGTCAACGTCACAAACATAAACATCTGCATTCGGTGAAGAACTGTAAACAAGGTCCTTTGCGAGTCTTCCAGTCACAACAAGGACTTTCATAACTCGTCACACTCATCAAATAAGACTGAAATCGCTCTCAAAAGCTCTTCTCGTGTTAGCTTGGGACTGATCCTGAGGAACTTACCGTTAAAGGCTAAAAAACCCCTCCCGATTCTATAAGCATTCTTAAAGGGCCGTATCTCACACTTTTTAAAACCGATTTTTGAAAGATCCGCATCCGGGACTTCAAAATCGAGTTTTAAGGTGAAGGAAAGGTCATCGCCCACAGACACGACTCCGCCGAATTCCCTTCTCAGGGCGCTCTGTAGCTCCCAAGGTCGCCATTCTTTGGAATTAGCGATATCGTAAAGTCTAACTATTGTTTCCTTCGTAAATTTTTCACCTCTTCAAAGATTTTTGGCAGTATTTCACCTGCTTTTCCTTTTATAATATAATCGGAAACTCCTTCTCTAGTTAAAGGAGTTTCTTCGAAGTTTACTTCAACAACCTTTGCGCCGCTTCTCTTTGCAACCCTGGGAAGCTCTGCAGCAGGATATACAACTGCTGACGTCCCGCATACAAGCATTAAATCGCACCTCTCGGCTTCGGCAAAGCTCAGTTCATAAACATCCCTCGGTATCGGTTCGGTGAAGTAAACAACGTCCATTTTTAGTGGACTCTTGCAATTCTTGCACATTGGAACCTTCTTTTCTGCTATCTCATTCAAAAATTCTTCTCTTGGAAACCTGCATCCGCAGTATATGCACCTAAGCTTATCTATGCTTCCGTGGAACTCCAGAACGTTTTTGCTTCCAGCTTTTTTGTGCAACCCGTCGATGTTTTGGGTGATTATCATTTTGATAATTCCCATGTTCTCGAGCTCCGCCAAGGCGTAGTGTGCAGGGTTTGGTTTAGCTTTTTCCAGAATTTCGAATAAAGGAGATTTTAGTGCTTCTTCCCAGTATTCCCTTGGGTTCCTCAAGAATTTACCGAAGATTTCATAAGATCTTCTTTCTGCTTCTGGATCCCGTGTCCAAATTCCTGAAGGACCTCTAAAGTCCGGGATTCCACTTTCAGTCGATATTCCCGCTCCAGTGAAAGCAACGGCGTATTTAGATCTAACCAAATCTTCAGCACATTTTTTTATAAGCTCATCCCTTTGGGGTTGCATGATTACTGGTAATAGACACAAACTTATTATTTTAACTCAGAACGCAATCCAATGGCTTGCAAAAAATGCCCGAAAATTGATGGATGGAGAACTAATGGATGTCCCGTATGCGGGGATGTTTTCAATATAATCGACCAGATATTGGAAAAGATTCTAAAGGCCTTGGACTTCGAGTTTGATAGCTTTCAGGTAGGTGTGAAGAGTGAGGGTAGCTTCAGAGCAATTCAGGAGTTTTTAGAGCTAAGGGGAATTGATTACGACTTAAAATCTGAGATTAAAAATGAGATTCAGAGCAAATTGAGAAGGATAACAGGGAAG
>CAYSRI010000117.1:0-3448 GCA_964433405.1 uncultured archaeon
CCTTCTGGCTTCGTAGCCTTCTGAGGAGGTTTCAACGATGAAGGCGCTTATTCCCGCGTGGGGTGGATTGACTTCGGCCGTTTTTGCAAGCACGATTGTGTAAGAAGCTATGCCTCCGTTTGTTATGAACGTCTTTGCCCCATTTATAACCCATCCATTTCCAACCTTCACAGCCTTCGTTCTAATTGCAGAAACATCCGTTCCGCAGTCAGGCTCAGTTATTGCGATCGCAGATGGGGCCTTTCCCTTTACGACTCCTGGAATGTACTTATCCTTCTGATCCTCCGTTCCGTGCTTCAAAATCATTGGAACTCCGAGAACTGCAAGGTCTATTGCGGAGCCAATGCTGCTGTCTCCCCTTGTTAGCTCGATGCTGATTACTGCCTCTGCAAGACAACCCATTCCTGCTCCGCCGTATTCTTCAGGTACGCTTGCACCAATGTATCCAAGCTTTGCAGCTTTTCTGTATATCTCCCAAGGATATTCAGCTTTATCGTCGAATTCCTTACCGAATGGCTTTATTTCCTTCTCGGAAAACTCTCTTACGGCTCTCTGCAGGTCCTTTAACTCCTCGCTAAGCTCAGAAATCATCCTATCCCTCGATCCTGAAATATGGCACGATCCTCCTGCTCTTGTCCGGATAGAACATCTCGGTTGGCATCTCTTTTGCATAAATCGAGACTCTTTTTCCTACCAGATCTTCCTTCTCAGCTATCTGGGAGTCTAAATCAAGTCTTCCAACGATCCATGGCCCCTCTTCGAGCTCCACAAGAGCTACAGTGTACGGCGTCTCCTTTTCGTAGCCCATGGGAGCGATGTAGGTGACTGTGTAGCTCCTGATTATCCCCTTTCCGCTGAGTAGTACCTTTTCGAGTTTTCTGCTACCGCATTGGTTGCAGGTGTTCTTTGGTGGGCAGGTTATAGCTCCGCAATCTCCGCATTTCAGACCAATCAGTCTCCCCTCTTTCAGATTTTCGAAAAACTCTGTGAACATCATTCCACCCCCAGAATTATATTCACGAGAGTTCCGAAATCCCCTCCCAGAGTATCGGTCATTGCGATTCTTGCGTCCTCAACCTGATTCCATCTGAACTCCCCTCTAAGCTGTTTGACCGCTGAATAAATCTGAGAAACTCCTGTAGCTCCGACAGGGTGTCCTTTGCCAATAAGACCTCCATCAGGGTTTACAGGAAGTTCTCCGTCTATGCTGGTTACTCCTTGCTCCGTTGCGTAGCACGCCTTCCCGTAATCGAAAAATCCCATTGCCTCTAGAGCGATTATCTCGGCTATTGTGAAGCAGTCATGGAGTTCCACGAAATCCACGTCCTTGGGCTGAATTTTAGCCTCTTTGAATGCCATTTCTGCAGACTTTCTTCTCGGAATGGCCTTGACTATATCCTTCCCCTGCCTAAAGAGGGCTCCACCCGAAGCCTGTCCCGTGCCCAGAACGTAAACAGGAGTATCCACAGCATCTTTTGCGAACTTTTCTTCTGCGATTATGGCTGCACTACCTCCGTCGGTCATCGGGCACGAATCTAGGAGCGTAATCGGAGAACAGACCATTCTTGAGTTTAGCACATCTTCTACCTTCAAATTCCCGTATTTACCGTAAAACTGGGATTTTGGATTGACTGCACCGTATCTGTGATTCTTTATGGAAACGTGGGCCATCATTTCTCGGAGCTTCTCCAGTGGAATTCCATACTCCTTTGCATAGAGCCTTGCAGCTAGGGCGAAAACACCTGGAAAGGTGAGGCCAGCGACCATCTCATAAATCGCATCTACGGCTGTTGCAAGGGCCCTAGTTCCAATGCCGGTTCCGGCGGTCAGCAGCTTTTCGCTGCCTCCTACGACAACGCAGTCATAGTAGCCTGCGGAAACAGCCCTGACAGCTTCCCTGAAAGCAACGCTGGATGAGGCACAGGCCCCTTCGTATCTTATTGCAGGAACGTTTTTCAGTCCTATCTCGTCGGCAATGAATCCAGAGAGATTTGCGGAACCATCGGTCATTTCTCCAACGAAATTTCCGTAGTATACTGCTTCTATATCCTTTAGCTCTATGTTGGACTCATCCAAAGCCTCGAAAAATGCCTCGGCGAACAGATCAACAAGGGACTTCTCGGGGTGCTTTCCGAACTTCGTCATTCCAACGCCGAGAATAGCGACCCTTCGCAAGCAAATTCACCTCTTAATCTGGAAGAAGTCGTACCAGCCACCCTTGCTTCCGAACTTCAACCTCTTATCTCCTAAATAGCCCGATAGAACGAGTTTTTTGAGCGTCACAGGCGGGGCATAGTGCCTCTCTTTTGTCTCCTCGAACATGTACTCCGCAATGTGCAGAACTGTGTCAAGTCCGATAAGGTCCATGAGCTCAAACGGACCCATTGGAAATCCAAAAGCAAGCTTGCACATTTCGTCGATCTCTTTTATTCCTGCGACGTTTGCCTCGTATAGCCTAATTGATTCTATAAGCCAGGAGTTGATGAATCTGGTCGTGAAGAAGCCTGGAGCATCGTTAGCCGGAATCGGAATTTTTCCCAGTTTCTTTGAGATCTCCATCGTGATCTGGAACGTTTCCTCAGATGTCAGAGCGCCCCTTACGACCTCAATCAGCCTCATTACCTGTGCAGGGTTAAACCAGTGCATTCCTATAAACTTGTCCTTTCTTTCAACAGCGGTTGCTATGCTTGAAATCATGATTCCGGATGTGTTTGATGCGAAAATTGTTTCTTTTTTGCATATTCGATCCAGCTCGGCGAAAATCTTTCTCTTGAGATCCAGATTTTCGGGAACAGCTTCGATTAAGAAATCCGCATTTTTTAGACTTTCGTAGCTTGTAGAGGTCTTAATCCTTCTCATGCAGTTCTCCATCTCTTCTTCGCTCATCTTTCCCTTCTCTACAAGTTTTTTCAATCCGTAGGGACCATTTTTTATATTTTCAAGAGCTTTTTCGAGTATCTTCTCGCTTACGTCAACAAGTATGACATCGTAGCCGTTTCTAGCAAAAACCTGGGCAATTCCGTTTCCCATCACACCAGCACCGACTATGCCGACAACCTTTATGTCTTCAACCTTCATAGCCCGAGTAGTTTTTAACCTAAAAAATTTTGCTTTATATTTCTGTTGCTTGCAAGACCCTTACGAAAAGGAGGAATAGCAAGTAGGAGGAAGGTGGGAAGGTGATCAATTTAGGAAGAGGACTTAGCAGCAACGGTAAGTTAAAAGCAACCCAAATAGGTTTTACAGGAAAATTTTTTGAGCTTGAGATGTCATCTCCTGCCAAACTTCCTAATAATCAGATAGATTGCGATGAACGATGCTAAAACAATTCCTATGCCTATAAAGATTGCATGACTTTTCTCTTGCACAACGAATGTTATTCTTTCAGTAGTTTCAGCTTGATCGGCTTTTGCATCAACAGTAATTTTGTATTCGCTTGGAAAAGCAT
>CAYSRI010000117.1:3458-4752 GCA_964433405.1 uncultured archaeon
ACAATTACACTATATCTTTCCCCGGCTTTAAGAGATGGTATGAGTTCTGGGTTAACACTTTCAACAAGCCAGTCACTCGGAGTTGTCACATTTATTCTAATGTTTGTTAAAGTCGTTCCAACTCCAGAATTTTTTACGAAACCTCTGAACTCAATTACCTCTCCTTGGGAAGTTATGATTGTGTATTTACCGTTTTCAGGTTCAAATTCGAGTTTAAAAGTTCCTATAACCTGCAAAGTTAGATTAGTTTCAGCAGTGAAGGAACCCTTGGCGATAAGTTTGATCGGAATTTCTTGTGGTTCAGCACTTGATGGAATGTAGATTTCAAGATTTAGCTCCTTTGTAGTACCACTCTCGATGAAAACTTCTGAAATTACCAAGTTGCCTTCCTTAAAGTTTGCAATAAATCCAAATGGTAAGTTGCTTATTTCCAAGGTGTAACTATCATCAGCATAGCCGTAATTCTTTATCTTGAAGGGAATTGTTGTCACACCCCCAATTGTTGCAGAAATTCTTGAACTCACAGCTATTTCTGCATAATATGCTTTTCTCTCAAGTAAAACTGTTCCTAAATCCGTTGTTCTTCCACCCTTGACCTTTACGTCTTTTAGAACTTTTAAATCATATCCTCCTTTCTCAATCCTCAAGTCGTAGGTTCCCGGAGCAACACTTACTATCACTTCTCCATCTCCTGAGGTGTAAAGGACGTCACCCGCAACTGATATCCTTGCAGAGGAGACACCTTTCCCATCCCTATCCACGACTTTCAGCTTTATTTCTCCTTTTTCGTCTTTATGTGTTTTGTTTATCAATATGCTGATCTCTTCAATTTTTTCGTTTAATTTGAGCCTTACGGTGTAAATTCCAACAGCTTCAGAGCTATTTGTCTCAATTAGTACTTCTATGGTCCTGCTCTCACTTGGAGAAAGTGTAATTTTTTCAATTTTATATTTACCATATAAAAAATTACATTCCCACCCAGTAGGAGTTTCACAACTCAAGTTAAGCTCATAGGGAGCATTTAATCTGTTTTTCAACGTTATCTCCAAATTTGCATCATCTCCCGCCTCCAGAATAACACTTTTTATTTTTGGAATTACTTCAAGAGATTTATCGGGATAGCGAACGTTCAAAATTATTCCAAAACACTCATCTGCGCAGAGAGAAAGATAATAAGTCCCGATTTGGTCTGGAGCCACAAAAATGAAGCTGAATGAAACAGATTCATTTGGACTGAGCTTTATCGATTTCACTTTTTTACCTTCATAGTAGAAATCCCCTGTAATTACAGTTT
>CAYSRI010000118.1:0-4748 GCA_964433405.1 uncultured archaeon
TTTGGAGCCTTTGTCAGCAGCACGGATCCTATTCCTGCCACCACCACGGCACCGACCGCAAGCAACAGCAGCATCACCAGCGCATCGCTCACAGCTTTACTATCTTTCAGAAAATCTCTCTTTTCCAACATCTCACCTCCCGTTTTCTCCAGCCTTTCCGTGGTCGAGATCCGCCCCAAGCATATTCTCGCGAGTGGATTCTGCCAGTGAAAGGATTCTTGCCACCCTCTTCGCAGTTCTCCTCTCAGGAAGCTTCATTCCGAGTCTGTAGCCTATTGCAAAGGCAACCGTGCTTGGTTTCAGGGATCTGAGCATATCTCTGTGCTGATTGTATATCTCCAGTGCTTTCTCAGGCGGAATTCCGAGCTCCAAGCACTTCTCAAAAAGACGGTCCGCAAAAATGTCAGTTCTTTTCAGCGGAGAATAGAGCTTTCCCCTTACATTCCTTAAAACGGCCTTTGCGTTTCTTATCGTGCTTTTTGAGGCTTTCACCCTGGGCTGAATTCCCAGCTCTTCCTGGGCAGCAATCAATCCGGCAACAGCGGCAACATTCTGTCCTATGTGGTATTTTTTCTGGAGCCTTATTGCTATGTAGCTCGCCCTGCGCTTCAGCATCGCGGAAAGTCCGTCTGAGCTTTTCTCAACACTCTGCAGAATTTTACCTGTCCAGGTTTGAGCCCTCTGCGGGGCAGAATCGAACACGAGTTCGAACCCTACTACAAACCCGCATCGGCGGCAGTAGTATATGCCGCGGTTTTCTACTACAGTTCCACTGCATTCGGGGCAGATCTCTTCCACGCTTCAGTTAAAGTAGACTCCAGAAAAAAAGGGTTTTGGTTTTAGGAAACAGAATAAAAGGGTTTTGGTTCAAGTCCCTTTTAAACTTTTATATCTGTTATGAATATGCAACCTAATCAAAAAACATTTAATAAAAACATTTTCATGGTTTTGAAATGAACTGACTCCCTGCGCAAACTTTTCTTAGCTTACGCAATGGCAAAACCCCTTTATGTCCAGCAGTGGTTTTAAAGATGTGAAAGGATTTGAGGCCAGAAATATAAGGTTCTGCAGCGTTAGAGAACTGAGCATCTTCGACGAATACGTCTTCTGGATCATAAAAGTAAGGCAGCTTGCATACTTTCTACTTGCTGCATTCATTCTCTTTACAGCTTCCGATCGAATGCTTCTTTTTTCCGCCTTATTCGCCCTTTTTGCAGTTTTTGCAGCATTCTACCCCGCAAAAACCTTGAGCTTCGAAGCATATGTGCTTGGGGCTATTCTGAACTCAATTCCTACAAGGAAAAGGGTAAGGGTCAAGCTTGAGAAACCAGAAATGGCCGGAAGCGGAGTTGAAGTCGGGATCGAGTATTTCGAACCTGTGGATGAAGAGGACAAGGAAGATATTTCCAAGACTAGGATTTTTTCGGAAATGCTGAAAAAGGAAACGAGAAAAGTCGGCTGAAAATTCAGACCCTCGGTGTGGTTGAAAACTCCTCGAACTCTTTCTGCGTTAAAGCTATCTTTATCCCTATCTTCACGTTCGAAGTTTTCAAAATCCCTTCTCCTGTAGCTGCCCTTGTCAGCATGCTCGCTTCTCCATTAGACAGCTTGAATATCTCCTTCACAAGCTCAATCCCCTCAATTTCCTGCCTGAAGAGCATGACCGTAGCAGCCTGTTCGAGTAAGCTTCTCCCCTCCGGAGTTGAGGCAACGTCTTCAACGCGCTGGGTTATGAAGAGGAAGTGCAGCCCGTACTTTCTCCCCCTCCTGGCAGAGTTCTCAAAAACCCCCATGAGCTTCGGCATTTTAACAAATAGCCAGCCTTCATCGACAAAGAGCACAGCGGGTCTGTTCAGCATCTGAGTAAGATAGGCCGAGATCAGCGCTGCAGCCAAGGCCTTGACATGCGAGCTTTTCAGATCTCTCATCCCGAAGATCATCGGCTTTTCTGCTGTTGGCGGTCTTCCCTGAAAGATGTTTGAATCTGGAGGGACCGTTGCAGCTTCGAGGTATTTCCTGAGCTCGTGGGAGCAGTTCTCAGCAAAGCTCATAATATCGCCGTCAAAGCTCTGCAGCTCTTTCCTCAGCCTCGGCTGCAGCTCCTGAGGGACAGAGTAAAATTCGGCCAGAATTTCCGCTACCATTACCCTGTCTATCCCAAGTTCTAGCGGATCAAGGCCCAGCTTCTTCTCCTCTGATATCTCGATTCCGCTAGCTCCGAATTTTTCAGCCACTCTGGAATACTCGCTTTCTGGATCGATTCCGAATACCGGGAGCTTTTTCTTTGCATGAAGCCTTGAAAGATAGACCTTTGCGGTCATGCTCTTTCCGCTTCCTGTCTCCCCCAGAACAAGCATTAGATAGTTCAGCCTCCTGTAAGGATCGAAAACCACGGGATCTCCCGTGCTGGAGAAACCAAGGAATACTCCGCCCTCATCGGCAAGGGTATCTTTTATGAACGGATAGAAAGCTCTTGCGGAGCTGGCAGTTGTTATCGTGCTCTTTAATTGAAAGAAAAGCCCTAAATTTGTTCTGAATTCGAACAGTTCCTGCTGGTAAAACGGAGGGGACTCAAGTTCGATACCGTAAAGCTTAAGGGCGCTTTGCAGATTTTTGCCAGTTCTCTTCAGCTCCTTCTCGGTATCGGCAAAGATAACAAAGAAAAGATAGAATGATATCGCATCGACGCCGTTCCTTATCTGCTGCAAAATCTCCGCAAGATCGTCGGCAATAGCGGTGTCCGAAATTCTCTTGCCGAATTTCCTTGCTATTATCTGCTCAGCCTTTGCGGCGAATCTTCCGGAATCCAACAGCCTCCACTTTAAGCAAACTTCCTTTGCAAGACCGAATACAGAGTAAAGAAATCCCTCTGGGAGAAAGGAGGGAAATCTGTAAGCAACAAATACCTTTGCGAAACCGTCTTCAGTCCTCAAATATCTTGGCCTTTTTTCCAGCACTTTTGGCCTGGAATCAAGCGGATTCTTTGAGGGGATCGAATCGAAGTAGTTGCCGAGAGTTGAAAAGTATCTGGTATCCTCTGTGTTGAAAGTTTCTCCGTCGAATTCGACGATCATTTCGGAATTCCTGGCATAGATGATTCCCGATCCGGACGAAAGCATCGCCTGGAATCTTTGAAGCTTGTCTTCTCTTTCATTTTCCGCTGCAAAGCTCTCTCCGAGAATCTCGTACCATTTTGTGTCTCTTCTGCTTCGATGACTTTGATCCTTACCGATTATGCTTTCGATACTTCTCATCAATAGGTTGGAAGTGCTTAAAAAGCAGGCTAACGGATTCACGCCGTAGGAGGGACTTTTACCGCGACTACCGAGTTTTATGACGGAAGTAGAAAAGTTAGCGTAGCTAGTGACCAAAAGTATAATGCCATGGTGGCACAGATATGTTTAAGTTAAAAATTATCGGATTGAGCTAATCCACAGATTGGACAAGCAGAAATAAGATATACTGATCTTCCAAAATAAAAAATAGAGGGTTAACCCGTTACGAGAAATATGCTGGATGGACGAAATCTGCAATTTTACTCCAAGCAATTTTACTCCAAGATTAACACAAAATCACTTACTAAAAGTAAGTAAATTATATTATCTTTAAATAAAATATTTGATCTTTCCAAATGGTTTTATCTGAATCTCGGCCTATTCCTTTCCCTTGCTGTTCCAAGCAAGGCTTTAAAGATTGCAAGAGTGAAGAGTACTGCAATTATAATTATAGGCAAACAGATCCACTGCGGTACGTTCCAGTTGAATACTTTTATCTCCTCATAATCGTTCCAAATAGTTACCCTGACTGTCTTGTGATCATTTTCAGCCCAGTAATCATTTGCTGAATGCGATACGTTCCATGTATGTGTTTCGTATGCCCTGCTGAAATTAAACAGCTGAGCTACGATTTGTTCGAATGTCCGTTCAATCACAGGTGCTGTAACCTTTAACTTGACTTCCATTTCAGGTTCTGTGATCGGGACGTGCTCTCTTACAAGCAATTTGCCTGTATTTTCATCTCTGACGATCACGAATGTTGCCTTGTCAATTCTATTCGATTTGAGCTTTACTGTAAGTTCTACGTCCTTTCCACCTTGGACAGATGTTGGAGAAACTGATACACTACATATTTCTACATCAGAGAAGATATCGATTGTTGCGTTCATGTAGTTGTTCCAGCCCATGTACTCCCACGGATGGTGTATTGAGGCATTTACGACAATTTTATCTGTGAATGGAACTACAATCGTGGTGTTGTACCAGATCGTCGTATTCGGCTGATCTGATGCTATTATATTGTAGTATCTTTGAACTGGAACCAGTGACTTGGCGTAGAGATCATGCTTGTTTATATCCACTTTTACTTCAATGTCTGACAGTTTGCATGGTATCATGAATCCCACGTCTATCTCAATCGTATCTCCTGGCAAGATCGCATAGTGTACCTTTTGTTTAACTGGTTTCCAGAGCACGGTCACGGAGAGATCAACGAAGGGTTTAATCGTCACGCTATTGGTGACCAATCTGTTGTTAGATGGGTTTGTATCTTCTTCGTAGCTCGTTAATGTAACCTCTACCGCCACGTCTTTAGCTTCTTCCCTAACACCAAGATAGACCCAGTTCATCAGGTACGCTGTCCCCTCTTCTATGTGAGTTGTTAGAGTAGTCATGTTCAGCGTTTCATTTGTTTTAACATCAAAAACTCTATATGTTAGCGTTATATTCTGTGGATAGTTCGTATAAACATAC
>CAYSRI010000119.1:0-4730 GCA_964433405.1 uncultured archaeon
GTAAACAACCTGTTGGAGGGCAAATGCTTGGACCTAATTGAGAGGTGAACAACCCGGTTATGCAAGAGACTTTCCGATTCATTGAAGGTTAAAAATTGAGTTCTAAAGATTTTTGTTCTTATATTTTTATTAGCATAACTTTTTGGAAATGCAAAATTTAATTTTCAGCTAGGATCTTTCATGGTGCAAAACGAAAGGGATTTTGCGGAAGAAGCCGTGAAGATGGCTGCATACCTTATGGCGGAATCTGCAAGAACTGCTCCAAAGTCGAGGGGTATCGATGACCTTGAAATCCTCTACATAGGCAAAGAAGGGATAGAGAAGATTGCAGAGAAAATGGAGGAATTCGCTGCTGAGGACAAGGACTTTCTGAGAGATGCCAACAGTATTAGAAAAGCAAAAGGAATGGTTATAATCGGACTCAAAGGCGGAAAATCTCTCGGTATTAACTGCGGAGCCTGTGGATTCAAAAGCTGTGCGGAATTTGAAAAGGCTGGTAGAGTGGAAGTGAAGTTCAGGGGTCCGAATTGCGCCTTTAAGCTTCTGGATCTCGGAATAGCTCTTGGTTCTGCAGCAAAACTCTCAGCTATTCTGGGTGTCGATACGAGGATAATGTACAGAGCCGGATTTGCTGCTAAAGAGCTCGGATTAACCAATTGTGATTTGGCTTTCGCTATCCCGATCGCCGTTGAGGGCAAAAATCCGTTCTTTGACAGAAAGAGTTGACGTTCAAAGAGGGTATGGCCCCCTAGATAATACTGCACTACCTACAGCCCTGAGCAGACTGAAAAGATAAAGACCGATAACCATTGAGTATCTCACTCCTCTATTTTTTAGAATCGTTAGAATCGAGATAGCTACTTCAGCTCTTGAGAACTGAGCATAAAGTTTAACTTTTTAGTGAAAGATTTTTGCTGATGACGGAAGAATTTGTAGACCTCGAAGAGATCCCAGGAGTTGGCCCGGAGACGGCGAAAAAACTCAGAGAGGCAGGATTTACCAGTATAGAATCGATAGCTATTGCCTCTCCTGCAGAACTGTCAGCAATAGGTGGAATAAGCGAATCGAATGCCCAGAAAATCATACAGAATGCAAGAAAGATGGCAAATATTGGAGGCTTCGAGAGCGGGGATAAAGTTCTGGAGAGAAGAAAAAACGTTAAAAAAATAACAACGGGAAGCAAAGAACTTGATAACCTTTTTGGTGGAGGAATTGAAACTCAAGCGATTACAGAACTGTTCGGAGAGTTTGGTAGTGGAAAAACTCAGCTTTGCCACCAGCTGGCGGTAAACGTTCAGCTTCCCGAAGAGAAAGGGGGTCTTGAAGGCTGCGCCATTGTGATTGACACCGAGAACACTTTTAGGCCAGAAAGAATAATACAGATGGCAACTGCAAAGAAACTGGATCCAAATGAGGTGCTCAAGAACATCTTCGTTGCCCAGGCCTATAATTCAAACCATCAGATACTTCTGGTTGACAACGCAAAGGAACTCGCCGAAAGGCTGAAGAAAGAGGGGAAGCAGGTGAGGCTGCTCATAGTTGATTCTCTAACCTCGCACTTCAGAGCTGAATACGTTGGCAGGGGAACCCTTGCAGATCGACAGCAGAAGCTCAATAGGCACATGCACGATCTTATGAAATTCGGTGAACTGTTCAATGCAGCTATTGTGGTGACGAATCAGGTAATGGCCCGTCCGGACATAATGTTCGGGGATCCGACAAAACCTGTCGGAGGACACATCGTAGCACATACGGCAACTTACAGGGTGTATCTAAAGAAGAGCAAGGGGGAGCTGAGAATAGCGCGTTTGGTTGACTCGCCACACCTTCCTGAATCCGAAGTTGTGTTCAAAATTACCGAAAGGGGAGTTGAGGACTCCAAGTGAACTACCACGAGCTGAGCGGACACGCAACCATCAAATTTTCGCTCTGTGAGATTGCGAGATTGATTAAGGTTTAGACAGCGAGAAAGCTCCTCGAGCAGTTACAGAGTTTAAGAGGGAGCTTTGGGTTTGTGTATCTGGGCCAAAAGCTACTATGTTGGCTCACACGGGAAGTTCAGTTCAAAGACTGTGAAATTGTACATTGAAGAGTGCTAGCAATTTCACCGCAATTCACTCACCAGACTAAAGCTTGAGATACTCTGGCATCAGGTTATGTAGAAACCCTTATATCTTCCCCCAAAATTTTTCCCATATGGATTTCTATCCTGAAGCGAGAATACAGAACTGGATAAAGAAGATCGACGAAAGTGAAGTTAATGAGGAGGAACCGGATTCTTTATCCGTTTTCGATCAAATGCTAGAAGACACGATTATCGCATGTTTCAGCATTTTAAATGCGGTAAAGGCTCGAGAGATAAAAAAAGATGAAGCCTTGAAAGAGCTTGATAAAATTCTCTCCTATTTCAGCAAAAATTACAATTTTAAATCAGATATAAAGACGGATATGTTCATACTTACCTCCG
Source organism: uncultured archaeon (assembly GCA_964433405.1). Taxonomy (GTDB): domain Archaea; phylum Halobacteriota; class Archaeoglobi; order Archaeoglobales; family Archaeoglobaceae; genus WYZ-LMO2. The sequence goes on from CAYSRI010000119.1 coordinate 2,468, forward strand.
AAGCTGTAAGGGCTGTTGTTGAATCTTTTAAATACTACTTCGAGGGGAAAACCAGCAAAAAGAGTATTCATGAGCTAATAAAAGAGGCCATCGAGAGAGAGAAAGAGGGTAAGCTGGATTCTGCGCTGGACGCAATTGCAAGAATCGGAGTCAAGGTCATAAAGGGCGAAACACTTCCGGAAATGAATTTGCCCGAAGATTCCCTCATTATTAGCTGGCTTGACGGTATAGATGCAATTAGCATGGTTGTCGAGCTTTCAAAGATAGATACAAGCGAAGAAACACAGGAAGATGAAGATAGCGAATGAAGTCGTTGAAGCTTCAAAAAAGGGTTTGGGTTACGATTTATACAAGGCCCTATTTTTGAACTACGGGAAAAGGGGTGAAAAGGCCTATTTTTACCTTTCCCAAAACCGGATTAAAAAGTACAAGGACTTCTTCGTTGTTGTCGGCAGAAATGAGTACATTGTAGACGAATTCTTCTGCTCCTGCCCCGATTTCCAGCTAAAGCTGAAGGGTGAAAAGCCATGTGCTCACATACTAGCAGTTGAAGTGGCAAAGCTGATCAAGCGATACGACGAAATAGACGCTTACTATACGGACTATCAAAAACCATACCGCTAAAGCCGGTAATAATAATACTCTCCTGCAGCTTTCTGTTCCCTGTCGAGTCTTGAATCAAGCTTGTTTACCCTCGGCCTCCTTGTTTCCTCGTCTCGCCTAAAGGTTATACCAAGCTTTGAAAGAAAGGCATTCATTCCCTCCCTCATACCTCTTGCCCTCCTCGCAAATCCCTCTACACCTGGCTCGCCCTCGAAGAGCATTAGCCTGTCGCTTACCATATCAATGAAGTATATGTCGTGGTCAACCACTATGGCGCTCTTCGAATTGTTCAGTGCAAACCTCCTTATCAGACGGGCAGCCTCGTTTCTCTGCTCAACATCCAGATGGGCGGTCGGCTCGTCGAGGAGGTAGAGATCTGCTTCTCTCAGAAGACATGCAACGATTGCAACCCTCTGTAGCTCCCCGCCGCTAAGGTCCTGCAGGTTCCTGTCCATGATTTCCTCGATGGCCATGGGTTTTAGGAATTCGGTTTTTATGAAAGAGGAGTAGATCATCGGGTTTATCTTTCGCAGGAAGGCCTCGACAGTCTCATCAATATCCGCTCTTACATACTGAGGCTTGTAGCTGACCTTCAAATTCATTTTCAGTTTCTTTTCATCGTCCTCTAGCACTCCAGCCAGAACCTTCACGAAGGTTGATTTTCCTGTAGCATTTGCTCCAACAACTCCCAAAACCTCACCTATCCTTATATCTCCTTTTTCAGCTATCAGAGTAAATCCGTTCAAAGTCTTTTTGAAACTGGGATATTCCAAAAGGATTTTTTCTGAAACTCCCTCTCTCGGCTGGAGAAATTCAAATTCAATTCTTCTTTCTCTGATCCTTATGTTTTCCTCAGCCAAGTATCCACTCAAATACTGATTTATTCCAACTCTCGCAGATTTCGGGCTAGTAACAACTCCGTATACTCCAGGAAGACCATAGGTTACATGAACAAAATCCGCGAGCATGTCCAGGATTGCGAGATCGTGCTCGACGATCATAACCGTTTTTTCTTTCGAAAGCTCTTTGATAACGTTTGCAACTGTTATTCGCTGGTATATATCGAGATACGGTGTCACTTCGTCAAAAAAGTAAAATTCAGCATCTCTCATGTAACAAACAGCTATGGCAACCCTCTGCAATTCTCCACCACTTAAATCCCCTACCTCCCTGTTCAAACTGGCTTTCAGATTTAATTTCTCAACCGCTTCATCCAAGATGCCCCTCTCATCGAATTTCTCAAGCAATTCCTTTGTTTTGCCTTTGAAAGCCTTTGGAATAGTCTCAATGTATTGTGGCTTTATGCTGGCCCTTATCTTCCCCTCTCTCAGCCTTTTTAGGTAATCCAGCAATTCTGTTCCGGAGAAACGTTCAAAAATTTCTTCCCAATCTGCTTTCTCCTTTCCTAAGTTCGGTTTCAGCTGCCCCGATAATATCTTAACTGCAGTGCTTTTTCCAGTTCCATTAGCACCAAGAATTCCAACTACTGCACCACTTCTTGGAACTGGGAGATTGTACAGAACGAAGCCATTCACACCATAACGGTGGACTTCTCTGCCCTCTAGTCTTTCTGGAAGACCTACGATCTGAATGGCCTTCATCGGACACTTCTTGATGCAGATGCCACAGCCTACACAAAGTTTTTCTGAAATCAAGGCCT
>CAYSRI010000120.1:0-4727 GCA_964433405.1 uncultured archaeon
GCAGTCAGCAAAAACTCCTCCCTTTGCCTGCTGTCAAGTGGAAGAGAGCTCGGATTTGCCAAAGATATGCTGTAAATCAAAGCCAAACAGCCGACAAGCAAAGTCCACTGATTTACCTTTGAAGAAACAAGGGTGTTAAAGCTCGCAGTTGTTCTGAGTTTTCTTACAAAGTAGATCGCAACTATGAATTCCGGAGCCTCGCTCGCAAGTGGTGCAATCCACTGAACCATCAAAAACTCGTCTACACCAAAAATTCTTGCGGAATTTATGAGACCTTCTGCGAAGGCTTCAACGCTAATTAGTATCACAAATGCGGAAAACAAGAGCATTAGAATTACAGAAGCTCTTCTCTTCCTTACTGGAAAGCAGCAAAGATACGCGGGAACTCCTACTGCGGTGAATTCCTCTCTTTCAGCCTTCGTGGCCAAATATATATACAGCAGGAAAATTGACCCCAGAATTGCAGTATCAATGAGAGAAATATTTCCTTTGATTGGGATCAAAAAACAGTAAAGGGAAGCCAATAAAAGGACAAAAAATTCAAGCCTTATCCCTTCATCCAGCTCGATTTCTCTTTTCTTAAGCTTCAACATAGCAAGGATTGCGACAACGCTCCACCCGATACCCAAAAGAAGCCTGTTTGCACCAGTCATATTGGCTGCAGCATAATGTATGTACTCCCCTCCCATTTTTCCAGCCATCCATGTAAAGTACATGTCAACCGCGTACTCTGGAAGAACCGCAATAAGAGCAACGATTGCAAGGCTTAGCGATCTTGGCAGATCTTTCTCCGCAGTTTCAGCGCCCCATGAAAGAAGAAATGCCGCTGAGATTACAGCCATTCCAGAAAGCAAAGCTTCAACCGGCGCAGAATAATGGCGAGAGAAAACAAACGAGATCATCCAAGGAAGAGTACCAAGCACTGCGAGCAGGATGAAGGTTCTCTCCTTCAAGAACATTGTTGACACTCTTCTCACGTTTTAAAAATTTTTGGTAAACTACCCCTAACTCACACCTGGGGCTTCCCGCTTCATCGAGAGATGTTGCTCCTCGATTTTCTTTCTGTAAGGTACTAAGAAGGATAGAAGTCCTCTCCCGACAAGCCTTCGAGGTTGTCCTAGCCCCACATACAGGAGGTAGAAGGAGCATTGTAGTTTCTATCCGCCTCCCATCCGCATTTAGAACAGGTAAATCGCCTGTCCTTTAGTCTTAGATTTTTTACAATATAAACACAGTTGGAGCTTGAAGGCAAGCAGCTTGTTGTATTACCATTTACATAGTTCAAGCTGTTCTTTTATCCTTGCTTCAATCGTTTTTGGAATTTGTATCCGATCATCATTTCTTTTTTTGCGATTCATTGGAACTATATTAAGTTTTACTCCCACTATTCCTTGCTGTATCCTCTCCTTATTGGAATGGGAGTTAGCAGCAACAGAAAATTAAATCTGAATGAAATCAATCTTCAACCGGCTTAATTCTAACGTTTAAATATACAAATGGCGTGTCAAACACAGCAACGATAAACTTCATCGCATAGGAGGTTATGAAGATCTCAAAAATTCCACCCCAGCCCAATGTCTTGAGGAACTCGGGATTGAATACGACAAAGAAAAGCAGAGTGAAGGTCACATTGTCTATGAACTGCGAAACCATCGTTGAGGCGTTATTCCTAAGCCATAGAAATCTTCCCATGGTTTTCCTTCTCCACATCTCAAATGCCCATATGTCGTGCATTTGCGACATTATGTAAGCCGTCAAGCTAGCGACCATTGCGGATGGCATGAAGCGGAATACCTGGGCCATAGCAGGACTCACTTCGTCGCTTTTGTGAGGCTCAAAGAATAGAGTGAGCTGCATTATTAAAGTTGCAAAGATCATGGCGAAGAACCCGACCAGGACCGCCTTTCTGGCATATCTAACTCCATAGCGCTCTGTGAGAATGTCTGTTGCCAGGAAGGTGGAACCGTAGATGACGTTTCCCATCGCAGTGACCAATCCAAAGACCTCTATTATCTTCGTAACCTGGATGTTAGCAATTATGATCGAAAGTGCCATCCAGGCGTAAAGTCCGGCTCTGCCAAAGAACTTGAAAGCTATGGTTATCCCAGAAAAGCACGTGAGCATTAAAATAAATCCTAGAAATTCGTTCAGCATAGCACGAAGACTACGCTGTTAGGAGTTTCTATTCTTTCAGCTTCCACACCCTCAACTGTTCGACCTATTTCGAAATCAAACCAATCTGGCTTTAGCTCAACCTTTTCTCCGCCCAGACTAATAATTACTGGTTCCTTTGCCAACTTCAGCTTCTCTTCATCGCTTAGTGCTTCAATAGCCCTCAATAAGTCCTTAACACGGTCCTTAAAGAGAGGTCCAAGGATTGCAAACTTTGGCTTCAGCCTTCTAACCTCTTCCTTTATTTTCGGGAGATTTTTTGTCACTTCCACCTTAGAATTCGTAGCAAATTCTAGATCCATAGTGTCTAATTCAAGTTGTGTGAAGGCAATGATTTTCCTAAGCGGAGCATTCAGAGCCAGTCCTTTATCGTGCTTTAGCTTTCTGATCGCAGAAAGAATCTCCTTCATCTCTTCGCCTGCTCTCTCGGCCTCTTCATCTATGAACCGCTCTTCTACTTCGGGATACTTCTGCAGATGAATGCTGCCTTCACCGAACCTGCTCCATATTTCTTCGGTTATAAACGGAGTAATAGGGGCAAGAAGTCGCAGAACTCTGTCGAGAACGTATTTGAGTGTAAACTTAGCTGAATTCGACTCTTTACCTGAATAAAGTCTACCCTTCACGAGTTCTATGTAGTTGTCCGCAAATTCATACCACACAAAGCTTCTTATCGCCTTCAGGGCTTCATCAAATCTGTAATTGTCCATGTTTTCACGAACATTAGCTATAAGCCTGTTCAATTTCGAAATTATCCATCTATCCGCAGTTCTAAGATTTCTAACGTCTTCTTCTTTAACCTCATATCCCGAAATATGAGACAGAACGAATCTCGCGACGCTCCAGAGTTTTTGCTGGAATCTGCTTGCAGCAACAACCTCTCTCCAGCTAAAAATCAGATCTTCACCGATCACACCGCTCGCTGCCCACTGGCGTAATGCATCGGCGCCGTATTGCTCCACGACCTCCTCCGGGCTAATCACGTTTCCGATGCTCTTGCTCATCTTCCTGCCATCCTCACCAAAAACTATACCGTTGATAACAATCTCTTTCCACGGAATCTCATTCATAAGGGCAGCAGATCGCAGGATCGTGTAGAAAGCCCAGGTTCTTATTATATCATGACCCTGAGGCCTGAGAGAGACAGGATACTCTTTTGTCTCAGGCCATCCAACAATGGCTAGCGGTGTTATACTTGAATCCATCCAGGTATCGAGGACGTCTTTATCGCCTTCAAACTCGCTGCTTCCGCACTCACAATTCTTCAAAGGCTTCTGCTTCGTAGGATCAACTGGAAGCCACTCCTCTTCAGCCACGATTATCTTTCCGCACTTTTTGCAGTACCATACTGGAATCGGTGTTGCAAAAACTCTCTGCCTGCTTATCACCCAGTCCCACTCCATTGACTCGACCCAAGTGAGGAGTCTGTCAAACATGAATTCCGGAACCCATTTAACCTTCCTAGCCATCTCGATAACCTTCTCCTTGTCCACCTTCACAAACCACTGCTCCGCGGGAAAGATCTCCACGGGCGTCTTGCACCGCCAGCAAACGCCAACATTGTGATCGACTTCTTCCTGTTTCAAAACTCTTCCCTCAGCCCTTAAATCCTCCAGTATCTTTTCCCTCGCCTCGTAAAGCTTCAATCCGCTGTACTTACCTGCAAGCTCATTGAGAGTTCCGTTCCGGTTTATTATGTTCCTGAGATCGAGATTGTGTTTCTTCCACCACCTCACATCCTGGCGATCGCCAAAGGTGCACACCATCACTATTCCCGTACCGAAATTGGCGTCGACAGCTTCATCTGCTATGACCTTAACCTCGTGTCCTCCAACGGGAACCCTGACAGATCTTCCGACCAAATGCTGGTATCTCTTGTCAGCAGGGTTCACGGCCAAAGCCACGCATGCAGGGATCAATTCAGGACGGGTAGTTGCTATTACAACGTCCTCAGAGAATTTTATATAATTCAACTTTGTCTTTCCCTTCCTGTATTCGATCTCAGCCAGCGCTATTGTTGTCTCGCACCTGGGGCATATGATCACAGGATGATAGCCCCGGTATATCTGTCCATTCTTGAACATTCTCACAAAAGAAATCTGAGTTTTTGTGAAGTACTCTGGATACATCGTGATGTATTCCTTGCTCCAGTCTATGCTGAAACCGAGCCTTTTTGCTGTAGCACGCATCTTTTCGATGTTCTCCTCAGTGAACTTGATGCATAGCTCCCTAAACTTTTCCCTTTCGACCTCATTTTTCTTAATCCCGTATTTCTCTTCAACCTTTACTTCAGTGGGCAGCCCATGGCAGTCCCATCCTTGAGGAAACATGACTTCGAAGCCGTTCATTCTTTTATAACGGGCAATAAAGTCGATTATACACCAGTTAAGAGCGTGACCGATGTGAAAAGAACCGGTCGGATAGGGAGGAGGAGTGTCGATTATGTAGTGTGGCTTCTTCGAATTCCAGTCGAAGTAATACATTCTTTCTCCCCAGTTTTTCAGCCACTTCTCCTCAACCTCCAAGGCCTTGTATTCCTTTTCCATGCTCAGCCA
>CAYSRI010000121.1:0-256 GCA_964433405.1 uncultured archaeon
ATGTTTCCGCATCTGGAAGCAAAGAGTGAACTTTTCCGGCAGTTTTTCCAGAGTAAATGTATCCAGCATGTGGAGAGATGCACGCTACTACTCTATCATCCTTCTTGGGCTCTAAAAACTTCTGAAGCATTTTTTCGAGTTCCTCCTTACGAGACGGATAGAAGCTTCCGGCTACCGCAGGGCGTCGCATAACTGAATTCGTGATCTTTATTTAAAAATATTTTTTGCCCGTTAATCAATGGATAGATCATCTTAA